>CABSNS010000208.1:0-3134 GCA_902479105.1 uncultured Collinsella sp.
TCGTCGGCAGCGTCAGATGTGTATAAGAGACAGGCGTCGGTCCGCGACATCCTTTCCACCTTTGCGACAACCATCTGCTGCTTCGACGGCGCCGGCAAGGGCCAGGCTGCCAAGCTCGCCAACCAGGTGTCGCTGGGCGCCTGCATGGTCGGCATGGCAGACGCCATGGCATTTGCCGAGCTGAGCGGCCTTGACCTGGAGAAGACCCGTCAGATGATCCTGGGCGGTACCGGCAAGTCCGGCGCCATGGAGAGCCTGGCGCCCAAGGCGCTCGACGGCGACTACAAGCCCGGCTTTATGGTCGAGCACTTCATCAAGGACCTGCGCCTGGCGCTCGCCTACGCCGATGACCGCGAGCTCGCGCTGCCCGGCGCCGACGTCGCCTTTACGCTCTACGACATGCTCGACGCCATCGGTGGCGCCAAGCTGGGCACCCAGGCCATCACGGTCCTCTACAAGGAGGAGGCCGACGCCATCGCCGCCGGTCTGGACTGGTCGCAGTATCGTCCCGAGGAGCACGGTGCTCACGAGGACGGCTGCGGTTGCGGCGAGCATGGCGACGACCACGAGTGCGGTTGCGGCCACCATCACGGCGAGGACCACGAGTGCTGCGGCGGCCACGGTCATGACGACGGCCACGAGTGCTGCTGCGGCCACCATCACGGGGAGTAGCACCCATGAGCTGGACGTTCGTGGTGTTAGCGCTGGCGCTCTTTCTCTTTGCGATTTACATTGGCTTTTTGTGCGGCCAGTGGGCCTGCGAAAAGCGCGTGATCACCAAGCGCGACTACTGGATTGCCAACTTTGCAGGAGCGACTGCAGTCGTCCTGCTGACCTGGGTGTTTTCCCTGTTCCCGCTGGTGCAGTTTGCGCCGATCGGCTGGCTCGGCGGCTTTATCGCCGGTCTTAAGATGAGCTTTGGCGAGTCCGTCGGTCCGTGGCGCAAGCACGACGAGGTTTTTAACGTCAACAAGGCTCATCGCGCCGCCGCCGACGCGGGCGACGCCGAGGAGCGCCGCCGTGCACGCCGCAATGGCGCTGCCGACCGACAGCTCATCTCGGTCACCGATGACAGCAAGGGTGCTGGCAAGCACGCTAAGAAATAGTAAGAAGAGGTAACTATGGCAGAAAACAAAGACGAACAGCTCACCGACGAGGAGCTGGCACAGCTTCAGCTGGCAGAGGAGAACGAGAACGCCGTCGACCGTCTGGTCAAGGAGCTCGGCTGCCCCACGCGCCGCATCCGCCAGTTTGCCGCCCGCGTGCTTCACCTGCTTGCCGAGCGCGATCCGCAGCGCGTCGTGCCCTGCGTGCCCGCGCTGATCGAGGCGCTCGACCGCCCCGAGGCGCAGACCCGCTGGGAGGCCCTCGATGCCCTGACGGCGCTCGCCACCACCTGCCCCGAGCAGCTGGGCGATGCCTTTGAGGGCGCCGAGACTGCACTGTTCGACGAGATCTCCTCCACGCTGCGCTATGCCGCCTTCCGCCTGCTGTGCGTGTGGGGTGCCACGAGCGTCGAGCGTTCGCGCGAGGCTTGGCCCATCCTGGACGAGGCCATCCAGTGCTACCACGGCGACCTCGAGTATCGCGACATGCTCGGTTGCCTGTACGAGTTTTGCCAGGGCGAGATCGACGCCGAGGTTGCCGAGAAGCTTGCGCTGCGCCTTAAGTTCGATGCCGAGAACGGTAAGGGCAGCTATCTCAAGGCCCGTTCGAGCGAGATTTGCGAAATGCTTGTTAAACGTTTTGGCCTGGATCTCTCCAAAAAGAAGAAGCGTGCTAGCGTTAAAAAATCTGACGACGCCGAAGACGAGGAGTAACAGATTATGGCGCACGATGTAGTCCTGATTCCCGGTGACGGTATCGGTCCCGAGATTACGCAGGCCATGCGCCGCGTGGTCGAGGCTGCCGGTGTCCAGATCAATTGGAACGTCCAGGAGGCCGGTGCCGGCGTCATGGACGAGTTTGGCACGCCGCTGCCCCAGCACGTGCTCGATGCGGTCGCCGAGACCAAGGTTGCCATCAAGGGCCCCATCACCACGCCGGTCGGCACGGGTTTCCGCAGCGTCAACGTGGCCCTGCGCAAGCACTTCGACCTGTATGCCTGCGTGCGCCCCTGCCTGTCGCAGCCGGGTGACGGCTCGCGCTTCCGCGACGTCGACCTGGTTATCGTGCGCGAGAACACCGAGGACCTCTACGCCGGCATCGAGTTCGATGAGGGCGCTATCGAGGTCGAGGAGCTCTCGCAGCTTGTCGAGCGTTCGGGCCAAAAGACCTTCGCCGCCGATTCCGCGATCTCGATCAAGCCAATCTCCATCGCCAAGAGCCGCCGCATTGTGGAGTATGCCTTTGAGTATGCCCGCCGCTGCGGCCGCAAAAAGGTGACGGCCGTGCACAAGGCCAACATCATGAAGGCGACCGACGGCCTGTTCCTGCGCGTGGCGCGCGAGGTGGCCGCCAACTATCCCGATATCGAGTTCAACGACAAGATCGTCGACGCCACCTGCATGGGCCTGGTCCAGAACCCCAACGACTTCGATGTCCTTGTACTGCCCAACCTGTACGGCGACATCGTGAGCGACCTGTGCGCCGGCCTAGTGGGCGGCTTAGGCATGGCCCCCGGCTCCAACATCGGTGCCGACTGCGCCATCTTTGAGGCTACGCACGGCTCCGCGCCCGATATCGCGGGCCAGGATATCGCCAACCCCACAGCCGAGATCCTCTCTGCTGCGATGATGCTCGATCACCTGGGCGAGAACGACGCTGCCAATCGCATTCGCGCCGCCGTATCTACCACGCTCGACGAGGGTGAGCAGGTTACCGGTGACGTGCGTCGTGCCCAGACCGGCTCCGTCGAGGGGGCCGTGGGCACGCAGGCCTTTGCCGATGCCGTTATCGCGCACCTGGCCTAAGGCATGCACACTGTAAACGCCTAAATAGTACTTAAGTGTTTGCGTATAACCTAAGAATCAATACGCCCGGCGCTCTGCCGGGCGTATTCTATTGGGGACTATGTTTCCTAACAAGGAGTAACTGATATGGGTCTGATTCAAAAGAAGGACGAGAAGGACGAGATCGATGGCATCCAGATCATCGAGCGCGGCGAAGGCCCCGACGGTGACGAGGACGAAAAG
>CABSNS010000209.1:0-3125 GCA_902479105.1 uncultured Collinsella sp.
AAAACGCAATGTTGCATTTACCTTTGCAGCGTTGCGTTTAGTTTTTCGAGTGACCGTTTATTGGGCATTGGGCTCCGTTTACGGAATGCTCTGTATTTATGCTCGCAATTCAGCTTGAGGTTGGCTACACTATCCCTTGACCATTAAAGGGGTACGAGATACCCACATGGAATTACATAGCTGCCAAAGAGCAGCCCTTCCTGTGGGTGTCTGGTTCCGCTTTGAGCGGTCGGGCATCTATTTTTTTGACTGTGTCAGCAGTCAAGACATGTGAGGAAGGAGATCGATGGGCACGACTTCCCCCAAGGCGGTCATTATGGACGAGACCGCCGTCAATCGAGCGATGACCCGCATCGCGCACGAGATTCTCGAGCGCAACGAGGGCTGTGAAGACCTCGCTCTGGTCGGCATCGTCACGCGCGGCGACCTTCTGGCAAAGAAGCTCGCCGAGGAGATCAAGGAGATCGAGGGCGTCGACGTTCCGCTCGGCAGCCTCGACATCAGCTTCTACCGCGATGACTACGCTACCAATTTCGCTCCCGCGATCCACGCCACCAACATTCCCTTTAGCGTCGACGGCAAGCGCGTCGTGCTGGTGGACGACATCCTGTATACGGGCCGTACCATTCGCGCCGCTCTCGACGCCGTCATGGACTTGGGCCGTCCGAGCCGTATTGAGCTGGCAGTCCTCGTTGACCGCGGCCACCGCGAGCTCCCCATCTCGCCGGACTTTGTCGGCAAGAACGTTCCCTCGTCGCATGAGGAGAACGTGCACCTATATATGAAGGAAGTCGACGGCCACACCGCCGTCGAGATTAACGACGTCGCGCCGGGTTCCCACGTGGGCTCCGCGCCGCTGGGAGGTGAGTAGTACCGTGGCGTTCAACCATAAGCACCTGATCGACATTACCGAGTACTCCGAAGAGGACATTAAGCTCATCCTCGAGACCGCCAAGGCGTTCTCCGAGGTCAACGAGCGTGCGATCAAGAAGGTCCCCACGCTCAAGGGCAAGACCATCGTCAACATGTTCAACGAGCCCTCGACGCGCACCCGCAGCTCCTTCGAGCTCGCCGAGAAGCGTCTTTCGGCCGACAGTCTTAACTTTGGCGGCTCCTCGACCTCCACGGTCAAGGGTGAGAGCCTCGTCGACACCGTCGAGACCCTCAACGCCTATAAGATCGACTGCATCGTCGTTCGCGATAAGCACGCCGGTGCTCCCTACATCGTCACGCAGAACTCGCCCGCAAGCGTCATCTGCGCCGGTGACGGCAAGCACAACCATCCCACGCAGGCCTTGCTCGACCTGTACACCATCTGGGAGCACAAGGGTGACTTCCACGGTCTGAAGGTCGCCGTCGTCGGCGATATCGCCCACTCCCGCGTGTGCGGCTCGCTGATCCCCGCCCTTAAGATCATGGGCTGCGAGACCTACGCCGTCGCCCCCGGCACGCTGCTGCCGCCGGCGCCCGAGGTCCTGGGCTGCGACCACGTGACGAGCGACCTCGATTCCGTCCTGCCCGAGCTGGACGTCGTCTACATGCTGCGCGTGCAGCAGGAGCGCCTCGAGGGTGCCCCGTTCCCGACCATTCGCGAGTACCACAAGCTCTTCGGCCTGACCAAGGACCGCGAGAAGCTCATGAAGCCCGATGCGATCATCTGCCACCCGGGCCCCATCAACCGCGGCGTTGAGTTCGACTCCTATATGGCCGACCACCCGCAACGCTCCGTCATCCTGGAGCAGGTCTACGCCGGTATCTGCGTGCGTATGGCTATCCTGTATCTGCTGCTTGGAGGTGCCGATAATGGCCTTGCTTCTTAAGAATGCCCACGTCGTCGACCCGTCCGTCGAGCTTGACGGTGTCGTTGACGTCCTGATTGACGGCGACAAGATCGCCGAGGTCGGCGAGAATCTCGCCGTCGAGGGAGCCGAGGTCCGCGACCTTTCCGGCAAGTACCTCGTCCCTGGCCTGGTGGATATGCACGTTCACCTTCGCGAGCCCGGCTATGAGGTCAAAGAGGACATCGAGAGCGGTACCCGCGCAGCTGCCAAGGGCGGCTTCACCGGCGTGTGCGCCATGCCCAACACTGATCCCGTCACCGATAACGGCACCGTCGTGGAGTTCGTCAAGTCCCGCGCTGCCGAGGTCGGTCACTGCCGCGTCTATCCGTCGGGCGCCATGACCCGCGGCCTTAAGGGCGAGGCTATGTCCGAGATGGGCGATATGGTCGCCCACGGCGCCGTCGCCTTTACCGACGACGGTCGCGGCGTACAGGGCGCGGGCATGCTCCGTCGCTGCATGGACTACGGCAAGATGTTCGGCAAGGTCTTTATGAGCCACTGCCAGGACGAGGACCTGGTCGGCCACGGCCAGATCAACGAGGGCAAGGTTTCGACCCGTCTGGCCCTCGAGGGCTGGCCGGCTGCCGGCGAGGAGCTCCAGATCGCTCGCGACATCGAGATCGCTAAGCTGACCGGTGCCAAGCTGCACATCCAGCACATCTCCACCGCCTATGGCCTGGAAATCGTGCGCGCCGGTAAGGCCGCTGGCGTTCGGGTTACCTGCGAGGCTACCCCGCACCACATGTTCCTGACCGAGAACGACCTGGACGAGACCTACAACACCTCGCTCAAGGTCAATCCGCCGCTGCGCACCGACGAGGACGCCGAGGCCATCCGTCAGGGTGTCATCGACGGTACCGTCGACGTTATCGTCACCGATCACGCTCCGCACACTCCGTGGGAGAAGGCCCGCGAGTTCGAGCTCGCACCCTTTGGCATGATTGGCCTCGAGACCTCGCTGTCGCTCGTGCTCACCGAGCTGGTCAACACGGGCAAGATGAGCGTGGGCCGCATGGTCGAGCTCATGGCCATCAAGCCGCGTGAGATCCTAGGCCTCGACCAGGTTCAGGTCAAGGCGGGCTCCGTTGCCGATCTGACCGTGTTCGACGCGTCCGCCACCTGGACGGTCGGCGAGGACGGTTACGAGTCGCGCGCCGAGAACTCCGGTTTCGCCGGCCGCACGCTCACCGGTCGTGCCACCGATGTGTTTGTCGGCGGCAAGCAGACGCTCGCCGACGGCTGCATCTGCTAGCACTGTCTCTTATACACATCTGACGCTGCCGA
>CABSNS010000210.1:0-3115 GCA_902479105.1 uncultured Collinsella sp.
GGTGGGTCTCGCGCGACCTCGCCGGCCTGCTTCCCAACCCGCAGAACCTCATGCTCGTCGGCGCCGCGGCGGGAAGCGCGCTCGCGCTCGCGCTCGTGGCGCGCCGCGCGAGCCGCGTGATCTCGCGCAAGATGGCGCCGCTCGCGGAGGCGGCGGGGCGCGTCGGCGCGGGGGAGCTCGACTTCGCGGTCGGCAGCACCAACGTGCGCGAGGTGAACGACGTCCTCGCCGCGATGGACGCCATGCGGGCCTCCCTCGCCGAGTCGCTCGAGGCCCGCTGGGCCGCGGAGCGGGGGCAGCGCGAGCAGGTGGCGTCGCTCGCCCACGACCTCAAGACGCCGCTTACCGTGCTGCGCGCCAACGCCGACTTCGTGGCGGAGGAGCTGGAAGACGAGAAAGACGCCGACCTCGCGGCCGCCGCGCGCGACATAGCCGGCGGTGTCGAAAGGCTCGACGGCTACGTGCGCCTGCTCATCGAGGCCTCGCGCGGGTCCGGCGGGGCGGAGAGGGCCCCCATGCGGCCGGCCGAGCTCTGCGAACAGGTCCTCGCCGAGGCCGCCCAGATCGCCCGGGCGCGAGGCGTGACGCTCGACGCGGCCACGGGCCCTGCTGTCGCGGGCGCGCCCGAGGCCCCGCTCGACCGAACCGCCCTGGCGCGAGCCGCCGCGAACCTCGTGGCCAACGCCGCCGAGCACGCGCGCTCGCGCGTGGCGGTCTCCTGCGACGTCGCGGGCGGACACCTCGTCATCGAGGTGGCCGACGACGGACCGGGCTTTTCTCCCGCCGCCCTCGAACGCGGCTGCGAGCGCCTCTTCACAGACGACTCGTCCCGCTCCTCGCGCGACGGAGGCCGCCACTACGGGCTCGGCCTCCACGTCGCCTCCGAGGCCGCGAGCGCCCACGGGGGCTCCGTCTCGCTCGCCAACAGCCCCTCGGGCGGCGCGGTGGTCACCATCGCGGTCCCCCTGTGCGGGATCTGACGATTTCCTCGATGTCTACCTCGACTGCGATATGTCGCTCGCCGAGGCCGCGACGAGATGGTGTTGCGTCTGCCCCATTTGGTGCTTCTAGCTCAAATTTGATCTGATGTAAGGCCCGTGCAATCCTGCATGGGCCTTTCTTTTGGCAATTGCTCGACCGATTCGTGGCTTGAAACACAAATTATCGAGTTAAGGAGACATGGGGTCACACAGCGGCTCTCAGAGCGCCCGCCGCACTCCCCCGCCATTACCCTGCGGCGTCCTCGTATAGAGACCATCCCGCTTGGCGTTTCGTTGCAACAGCCCACTTGTCCACCGATCAAGTGAACTACTGGAATAAATACAGCGACATGCTTGTCCGTTATAGTCGCTATATCTGTGTTAATCGCCGCGATAAATACAGCCTGTACTCGGCTGCATACCAGCTACGCGTATGTAGATTCATATCGCGTTAATAAATCGGCTCAAGCGCTTGCAAAACGCGCAAGTAACCGCAAAAGGCGATTATCGCGTAGGTAGATTTTTGGCACCCTGTTGCTTAATCAAAATTAAGCAATTGCTTAAAACAAAAAAGGTCAGGCACTAGGTGCCTGACCTGCAAACTTCTGGTCGGGACGACTGGATTCGAACCAGCGACCCCTTGACCCCCAGTCAAGTGCGCTACCAAGCTGCGCCACGTCCCGAAGCTTTTGTTTGTTGCTCTGCTCTCGCTCGCAACAGGGAGTATATTAACCCGAAACTTTAGACTTGTGCAAGAACTTTTTTACAAATTTTGAAGCAAGTCCAAAATTGTATCTGCGAGCTGGGGTTTTGTTAGAACGGGAAGTTCTTGCGTGCCCGCTGTGCTCACGATCCAAGCTTTGTTGGTATCGGTTCCAAAGCCCGAATCGGCGCGCGAAACATCGTTGGCGATAATGGCATCGCAACCCTTACGCGCGAGTTTGCGCTGCGCGTACTCCACGACGTTATCGGTCTCGGCCGCAAAGCCGATCACGCACCGCTCTCCCTTTTGGCGTGAGAGTTCGGCCAAGATGTCAACGGTCTCGAGGAGCTCGATTCGATCCAGGCGCTCGTTGGCCTTTTTGAGCTTATGGTCCGCCGGGGCCACCGGCGTGTAGTCGGCGACGGCGGCGGCGCAAATGGCCGCGTCGGCCGCCTGGAAGGCGCTCAGCGCAGCCTGGAGCATTTCTGCGGCGGTCTGCACGCGCACGCACTCCACGCCGTGGGGAACGTCGAGCGATGTCGGTCCCAGCACGAGCGTGACGGCGGCACCGCGACGTGCGGCCTCCCCCGCCAGGGCGATACCCATCTTGCCCGAAGAACGGTTGCCAATGAAGCGCACGGGGTCGATCGGCTCATGCGTGGGGCCGGCGGTAATGACGATGCGCTTGCCCGCCAGGTCTTGTTGCACGGGATTGAGCACCTCGCAGACGGCCTCGACGACGTCCTCGGGCTCGCTCATGCGCCCCGTGTCCACGTCGCCGCAGGCAAGGTAGCCACTGCCGGGTCCCACCACGTGGACGCCGCGCTCGCACAGCGTGGCCATATTGGCCTGCGTGGCCGACGCCTTCCACATGCCGTTGTTCATAGCGGGTGCGATCACGATGGGGCGCGGTGTTGCCAGCAGCGTGGTGGAGATGAGGTCATCGGCGATGCCGTTGGCCATCTTGGCGATAATATTGGCCGTCGCGGGCGCCACGACCACCAGATCGGGCTCCTGCGCCAGCGAAATGTGGTGGATGGGGTCGGAAGGATCGTCGAATAGCCCAACCGCGACCGGCTCGTTGGTGAGCGCGCGGAAGGTAAGCGGCCCCACAAACTCCGTGGCATGCTCGCTCATAACGACTTTGACACGTGCGCCGCGCTTTTGCAGCAGGCGCACGATATTGCACGACTTATAGGCGGCGATCCCGCCGGTAATGCCCAGCAGGATCGTTTTTCCCTCAAGTTGCATTGAATTGTTGGGTGCCGCCGTCATCGTTAAGCTTCCTTGCTAGGGAGCACGAGCAGGCGGTGGCAGTACGGGCAGTGCGTAATCTCACTGCCGTCGTGGTTGAGGTCGCTCATGGACGATGCCTGCAGCGCGGTGTGGCAGACCGTGGGGATGTTGCCCTGGATGGTCTCGACGGCCAAGC
>CABSNS010000211.1:0-3106 GCA_902479105.1 uncultured Collinsella sp.
TGCGCCAGCGGTGGTCGACGGCGTGGATCGAGAGCTCGGTTTCGATCTGGAAGCCCTCGGAAAGCACAGGGAAGGTTTTAACGAACGGGCGGCTCATGGCACGGTAGCCGGTCATGACATCATCGAAGCTGTAGCCATAGATCCACTTGATCATGGCACGGACCAGATTGTTGCCAAAGCCGTGGAAGGCACGCTTGTTCTCCTCGGCATAGGTGCCGTTGGAAAGGCGATCGCCTACGGTCATGTCGGCCGTGCCGCTGAGGATAGGCTCGCAGAGGGCTTTGGCCGCCTCGGCGGGGTAGGTGTCGTCGCCGTCGACCATCAGGTAGCAATCGGCGTCGATGTCGCGAAACATCTGGCGGCATACGTTGCCCTTTCCCTGACGGGGCTCAAAGCGGACCGTGGCGCCGTGCTCGGTGGCGATGCGTGAGGTATCGTCTGACGAGTTGTTGTCATAGACATAGACCGTCGCTTGCGGAAGCTCGCGGTGAAAGTCGTCGATGACTTTGCCGATCGTGGGCGCTTCGTTGTAGCAGGGGATGATGACGGCGATGGATTCAGAATTCACTCAATGCTCCTTATACGTTCAATCCTTGAAAGTATAGCCGTTTGGGCTTGGCATCCTAAGATGTGGGTTAGTTCTCCAGTTTTGTTGCGCGAATCGTTTGCATGGCCGTCGGGTCTATACTGTTCGTTTGTCAACGATTACGAGTAAAGGAGTTGCATCCGTGTCGGATCAGACAAAGCAACAAGAAACTCGCAGTCTGCCTGCGACGTTTGCTAAGAACGAATTTGAGAAGGACGCGTTTATCCTTCGTCAGCTGGTTACCAAGGATTTTAAGATCAAGTATCGCCGTAGCGTTCTGGGCGTCGCATGGTCGGTGCTCAACCCGCTGCTGATGATGATCGTCATGGCCATCGTGTTCTCGACGATTTTCGCCCAGGGCCGCAATGGCTCAATTACGCCCGAGATGTACCCGCTGTACTTGATCGTGGGTAACGTTACCTTTGCCGTCATGTCCGAGTCTACGAACCAGGCCCTGACGTCGATCGTGGGTGCTGCCCCGCTGCTCAAGAAGGTTAAGGTGCACCGTTGGGTCTTCCCAGTACAGAAGGTGCTCTTCTCGCTGGTTAACTTTGCCTTCTCGCTGGTCGCCGTTGCCATCGTTATGCTGTGGTTCCACGTTATGCCTTCTTGGCACCTGATTCTGCTGCCGGTCTGCCTACTGCTGCTTATGTGCTTCTGCATGGGCCTGGGCATGATGCTCTCCGCCCTCACGGTCTTCTTCCGCGATGTCATGCATCTGTGGAGCGTCGTCATTACGGCGTGGACTTACATTACGCCTATTTTCTGGACGACCGACTTCGTTGCGCAAATGCCGCATCTCGTGCGCATTCTGGTCTATGCGAACCCCATGTATAACTACCTGCAGTTTATGCGCGATATCTTCCTGTTCCAGACTACGCCCTCGCTTATGACGTTTGGTATGTGCGTTGCTTGGGCGGTTCTTGCGCTTGTTATTGGCTATACCGTGTTCCATAAGTCCGAGCGCAAGTTCATCCTCTACATCTAAGGAGTGCTGTGATGACTGAATCTGTTGTTGATTACAGCGAGCAGCCTCTGGCTGTCGAGGTCGACGACGTCACCATGATCTTTAACATGGCGTCCGAGTCGCTGACCAACCTCAAAGAGTACTTCATCAAGCTTGCCAAGCACGAGTTGTTCTTTGAGGAGTTTAGGGCGCTCAAGCATATCTCGTTTGATATTCATCGTGGCGAGGTCGTGGGTCTGGTTGGCACCAATGGTTCCGGTAAGTCTACGATGCTCAAGATCATCGCTGGCGTGCTTGAGCCCAGTGAGGGCAGCGTTAAGGTGCACGGTAACATCGCGCCGCTGATTGAGCTTGGTGCCGGCTTTGACCCCGAGCTGACCGCCCGCGAGAACATCTATCTGAACGGTGCCCTGCTCGGCTACACCAAGGAGTTCATCGACGCCAACTTTGACGGCATTATCGAGTTCGCTGAGCTGCAGAACTTTGTCGATATGCCGCTTAAGAACTTCTCCTCGGGCATGGTGGCGCGTATCGCCTTTGCAATCGCGACGATTACCGAGCCCGATATTCTGATCGTTGACGAGACGCTGTCCGTCGGTGATGTGTTCTTCCAGCAAAAGTGTGAGGCCCGCATCCAGCACTTTATTCAGAGCGGTGATGTGACGGTTCTGTTCGTTTCGCACTCCATGGAGCAGGTTGAGCGCATCTGCCAGCGTGCCGTTTGGATTGAGAAGGGTGACCTTCGCATGGACGGCCCGGTCGATGAGGTCTGCAAGGCGTACCGCGAGCAGTTCAACTAGGTTATAATTACTTGCGCCTGACAGGCTTGCGCTTGCTTGGGCGTGCGGTTATTTGCTCCATTAGCTCAGTTGGATAGAGCAGGGGACTTCTAATCCCAAGGTCGACGGTTCGAATCCGCCATGGAGCACCATCGTTTATTAAGCCCAGATCGCTTGGTGGTCTGGGCTTTTTTCATCTTGTGTGCTGCTGGAGCCGAGCGCGAGCAAGCCGCTGCTGTTTGTTGCGGTTGGCATTTTACTTTTCGAGATACTCTTTCAGCAGCTCCAGCGCGTGAGCGTAGCCCTGCAGGCCCTCGCCGGTGATGGTGGCGAAGCAGGCCAGGCGGGCGTAGCTCACCTGGCGGAAGTCCTCGCGGGTCTCGACGGCGCTGATGTGGACCTCCACAGCTGGGATGGCGACGGCCTTGAGTGCGTCGAGGATCGCGACGCCCGTGTGCGTGTAGGCGGCCGGGTTGATGACGATGCCGTCGACCTTGTCGTAGGCCTCCTGGATCTTGTCGACGATGCTGCCCTCGTGGTTGGACTGGAAGACCTCGACTTCGTCGAAGCCCTGTGCGGCGCCCGCTTCCTGGCAGATCTGCACTAAGCGGTCGTAGTTGTCGCTGCCATAGATGCCCGGCTCGCGAATGCCGAGCATGTTGAGGTTGGGGCCGTTAATGACGAGTGCTTTCATGGTTGCTTCCTTTGCGGTCGAAAAACCACCACAAAGGTGCCGGTCCCCTTTGTGGTGGTTTTGGTTAGAGAGCGGTCTCT
>CABSNS010000212.1:0-3097 GCA_902479105.1 uncultured Collinsella sp.
GCCGGGCGCCTTGCCGTCTGCGGATTTTGGGACATGCGGCCCGCTTTTTCGACCCATCTGTCGGTACACTAAAAGCACTATGGGTACCCGCGAGCGACATATCGGCAACGCGGCCGCCCGATCCGCGCCCGTGGCGGATCCCAGGGGCGGCAGGCTCTTCGCCATGCCGCGATTCCTTGTTGGCATAACACATCAGGTGTACCGCCACCGCGTCTTTGCTATCGCCGGTGTCATCACCGCGATGTTCCTCATGCTTTTGGCAGTCTTGCCGGCGCTGTTCGCCTTCGACCCCAAACTTTCTAACGCCGTGCCCGCCTATAGCGAGGTGTCCGAAGAGGTCGTGGATGCGCTCGTCCATTCGAACTCTCTGCCGTTGCTTGTTGCCGCAATTATATTTTCGATCTGGGGCGTATCGGTCTATCTGCGCTGTTTGGACTATGTGCTGCGCCGCCGCCTTGTTGCCGTCGCCACCATCTGCGCCCTGTGGATGATCGAAGTCATTCTCAGGTACAAGTCGTTCACGCCGTTCTATGCCACCGTGCTGTGGTACCTGTACTACGTGCCCATGACGCTCATTCCGCTGCTCTACCAGTTGTGTGGTCTGCGCCTTGCGGGCCTGGAGCAACACCGTCTGGGTCGCCGCTACTGCGCTGCGCTGTGGATTGTGGCTATCCTGCTTATCGGATTTGTGCTCACCAACGATTTTCACCAGCAGGTCTTCCACTTTGACCGTACAAGCGACACCTGGAGCAACGATTACACGTACGGCTGGGGTTATTTCGCCGTCCTCGTGTGGACGGCCTTTAACTTTGTGGCCTTTTTTATCCTGGTGGGCCGGTCCTCGTCCTTTCGCATCCAACGTTTCTCGGGCACGGCGGCGCTCGTGCTGCTGGGCGGCGCGTTCTTTGCCATCTCATATGCGTTGCGCGTGCCCTGGGCATGGAGGCTCAACTTCTCGCTCATCTATTGCGTCTTGTGCGTGGTGGCGATGGAAATCTGTCTCGATTGCGGTGTCATTCCGTCATATCACGACATCGCCGGCATTTTCGACACCTTGCCGCTTGACCTCAAAGTTCTAACGCGCGACCTGCAGGAAGTCTATGCCACGCCAGTGTCAAAGCCAATGCCGGTAGGCGTGCGCGAGGAGTTGCGGACCCAGGCGCACGGCCGCGCCCATGCCTTTGCCGTGGCGTCCGATCCCGATGTGATGTACCGTGCCTTTCCACTGCTGGGCGGATCGGCCCTGCTTGCCCAAGACGTGTCGGATCTCAACGAGCTTAACCGTGAACTGGCACATCGTCGCATGGAGCTGCAGCGTCAAAACGAGCTGCTCGCCGCCGACTACGACCTTAAGACGCACCTGGCAGACCAAGAGGCCGAGACCTTGCTGGTCCAAGACGTGGACCAGGCGCTTGCCCACGCGCTCGAAGGGATGTACGACCTGCTGAGCTCGCTACCGCCGTTGACCGATGAATCGTCTTCGCACGAGCGTTACCGCATGCTGCAGCGCGCCAAGATGCTCGTCGCCTATTGCAAGCGCAAGGGGTCGCTCACGTTGGCACGGCACGGGGAGAGCGGTTTTGATCGCGACCGCATTCAGCTCATTGCCAACGAGCTCGCAAGCGACCTGCGCACCATCGATATCGATTGCGCTTCGATTATCGCCATACGGCGCCCGATGCACGCCAGTACGGTAAGCGCCCTGTACGACTGCGTGTATGACTTTGCGTTTTTTGCCTACACCACCGACCATCCGGCGCTTATGTATCACTTGGGCGACCATGACCGATGCAGTGTCGAGCTGCGTGCCGCGCTTTTTTCCAACGATGATGAAGATCTTTCGCAGACGCCCGCTGCGCAAGAGCTCGAAAGCGCTCTGCAAGGGCGCAACGTGGCATACCGCCTTGAGGGCGAGCCCGGCCAGCTGCGCATGATCGTCTTGATGCCGAGGGCGGGTGAGTGACGATGCAGATTTCGCTCATTCTTCCCCAAATCGTTGCGCTCGATGTTGTCTTTGCCCTGGCTGCGTGTCTGCAGACGATCCACGTCCCGCTCATCGCATCGCGCCGCTCGTCCTATAACCGTAAGGTGATTTGTGCCTACGAGGCGAGCCTTGTGCTTCACCTAATTATTTCGGCGCTCATCTTGTTCGCGTCGTCTGGCTCATATCTGGTGGCGCCGCTTGACGTTTGCGCCAGGGCAATGGGCGGAGCGTTGTGGCTCAATGCCGTGATCTTTGCCTACGGCGTGGTGCTTATGGTGCACTATCGTCGCCCCGTCATGCTGGTCGAGCTGCTGCTTGTTGTCGCCGTCACACCGCCGGTGGTTTTTGCCATGGGCTCGGCGTGGACCGTTGTCCTTATCGCAGAGGGAGCGTTTTTCCTGTTCCGCTCCATTGCGGCGCTCTTGATGGATGTCCGCAACCGCCAGGAGGATATCACCATGTTCTCGACGATTGAGACCATCAACGTGATTCCCGTGGGCATCCTGTATCTGGACCCGAGGGGCCGTCCGCTGCTCATGAACCGCTGCATGCGAAAAAACCTGGTGGAGCTTCATATGCCCACCGACCTAGGCGATATGAGCGGTACATGGAACGACCTGCGCAAACTCAGCATGCAAATGCCCGAAAGCAGCCAGAACCGCGTGCGGATTAATCTGGACCGCTTTGGTGAGGCGCGGGCGGTGGTCGAGGTTTCTCCCGCCGAGATTCGCTTGTTTGTGCACGATGACGTTATGGTTTCGGGCCGCCTCTTCGAGCGCATTATCGGTCTGGATGTAACAGAGTATGCGCATGCCCATGATCGCCTAGCGCAAGCCAACCACCTGCTTGAGCTTGCGGGCCAAGAGCTCCAAGCCCAGATCGAAGAAGTCAAAAAAGTTGCTGACAATGCGGCCTATCTGCGTATGCGCGCTCGCGTGCACGACGTGATCGGGCAGCGCCTGTCCATCCTCCATCGTTATCTGGAGGAGGGGCGCTTGGATGACGAGTCACTCGAGCAGATCGACCCGCTGCTGCGCTCAATCGCTGCCGATCTGCGCAGCGGGGGCGACACCGAACCGGCAGAGCAACTGGGCGATATCGTCCATGCCTTTG
>CABSNS010000213.1:0-3079 GCA_902479105.1 uncultured Collinsella sp.
CGACCAGGCCGCCGTCCTCGGTGCCACCCGCCACAAGGGCGTCATGCACCACGGTGGTGATGCCGGGGACATAGGGGCCATACTCCGCCGGGTCAACCGAATCGGCGGCGTCGCCCGCAGCCTCGACGGCTGCATCGTAGGCGTCGCGACCCTGGCCGAGCACGTACCAGCCATCGGTGCCGAAGAGCTGGTCGTTGGTGAAGTCGGTCACCGTGCCGCCCAGGGTGGAAACGGCGATGTAGTACACGCAGAACATGATGACCACGAAGATCGGCAGGCCCAGAATACGGTTGGTAACCACGCGGTCGATCTTCTCGGAGGTGCTCATCTTGGCAGGAGCCTTGGTCATGCACTCGTCAATGATGTGGGCAATCACGCCATAGCGCTCACCGGTGATGATGGACTCGGCATCGTCGTCGCAGTCCTGCTCGCACTGGGCGACCAGCCCCTCCACGCGAGCGGCCTTCTCCTTCGTGAGGTTGATGAGTTTGCAGGCGTCTGCATCACGCTCGAACAGCTTGACAGCGTAGTAGCGGCGCTTGTTGGCGGGAACGCTCGCCGGCAGGTTGTTCTCGATGTGGTCCAGAACGTCCTCGATGGAGGAATCGAACTTGTGCTCCGGCACCTGGCCCTTAGAAGCGGCAGACTTCTTGACCTGCTCGAAAAGCTCCTTGATACCCTTGTTCTTAAGGGCCGAGATCATCATGACCGGGCAGCCGAGCTTCTTGGAGAGCTTGTCCGTGTCGATCTTGTCGCCGTTCTTCTCGACCAAGTCGGCCATGTTGAGGGCGACGACTACGGGCAGGCCGGCCTCGATAACCTGAAGCGCCAGGTACAGGTTGCGCTCGAGGTTGGTGGCATCGACAACCTGGACGACCACATCGGGCTCGCCGCTCATGAGATAATCGCGCGAGCATTGCTCCTCGGGGCTGTAGGGGGAAAGCGAGTAGATACCAGGGAGGTCCGTGATGGTAACGTTCTTGTCGCTTAGGAGCTTGGCCTCCTTTTTCTCAACCGTGACGCCGGGCCAGTTGCCAACGTAGCCGTTGGCGCCGGTGATCAGGTTGAAAAGCGTGGTCTTGCCGCAGTTGGGGTTACCCGCCAGTGCGACATGGATCTGAGAATCCGCCATTCAATCCTTCTTCCTTATGTGCCCGCGCTGCTTTTTCCGCACGGGCTGGATAATGTGCTTCAAAATGCTGCATTAAGTTAGAAAAACCTAACTTTATCTGCAGAAATATACGCCGCAAGCCCCTACTGGACCTCGACGACGGCCGCCTCCTCTTTGCGGATGGAAAGCTCGTAGCCGCGCACGTTGATCTCGACCGGATCACCGAGCGGTGCTACCTTTACGACCTTAAACGAAGTGCCCTTGATGAGCCCCAGGTCCATAAGGTGGCGGCGAAGCGCGCCCTCACCGTGAAGCTTGACGATGGTAGAGCTCTCGCCCACCTTAACGTCACCCAACGTCTTCATCCTCTTGTCCCCCTTTCGGTTTTTATCAAATGCTGTGGACTAACCGACGGTCATGATGTGCATGGCAACCTTGGAATCGATGCCAAAGCGTGCGCCCAGCACCGTGACGATGATATTGGCGCCACTCGAGCTCACCACGTGGATTTCGTTGCCCTCGACAAAGCCGAGGTCCTTGAGGTGGTGCTTCATGTCCTCATTGCCCTTTACACGAGACACGCGCACGGTTTCGCCCGCTTTTACCATCGAAAGCGGCATTGCCGGCATCTGCGGTCCGCAAGACATGAATGGCTCCTAACGTCAGTTCGTCCTCAACATCGACATGGTAAAAGTTAGCCATGTCTATGTTCGCTTTAGTAAACTAACACGTGGTTAACTTTTTGGAAAGGGTCCCCATTCAGATTTCGAAAAAGTTTCCTATACGAAACAAAAGGGCGCAGCAAAGGACCATCCTTTACCACGCCTTATCATGCTTAGAGCGAGAGGTTTCTGATCGACGTGACGCAGGAGGCCTCATCCACGCCCGAAACACGAAAGACGACGCTCTCGCCGCACTCACCATAGAGGGCCATGAGCCCCATGACATCGCGACCATCCGTGTGGCGATCGCCAATGCTGACTGACACGTCGCTACGGTGCTTGGCAATAATGTCATAGAGCAGCGCAACCGGGCGGGCATGTAGTCCCAACGGATCTTTAATCGTCTTTGTAAACTCGACCATGTCCCCTCCCGCGGCATCGCACATTTGGCCGGCCAAACCCAGCCACGTGGTAGTTATTGTACCGTTAGATGCTTGTCGAGAGCGGGACGGAAACCACATCCCACTTCGAGCGTCAACGATGGGACACGGTTTCCGCCAGAAGGCTCAACCGGAAAGCGCGACCCGTTATCTGGCTGGATTCTGGGATGTACTTTCCCAGACGGCCCCCTTCGGGAAAGTACATCCCATTCTGAACTCGAATTCTGGGATGCCATTTCCGCATTAGCCGGCAAGCCCGTCCCTTCGTCCTCGGCGCATGAAAAACGAGGGAAGGCACGCGTCCTTCCCTCGTTACGGGCAATATATAGCCGCTCGCCTACATCAGGCGCAGGCTGACGTCCTTGAGCTGGGCGCCGGAAACGGCACTCGGGGCACCCGACATGAGGTCGGAGCCGCTGGCCGTCTTGGGGAACGCCATGACGTCGCGGATGGAGTCGGAGCCGGTGAGCAGCATGCACACGCGGTCCAGGCCCAGAGCGAAACCGCCCATCGGGGGCGCACCAAACTTGAGAGCCTCCATGAGGAAGCCGAACTGAGACTCGGCACGCTCCTCGGTAAAGCCCAGGAGCTTGAGCATGGACATCTGCATCTCGGCGTTGTGGATACGCATGCCGCCACCACCGGCCTCAAAGCCGTCCATGACAAAGTCGTAGGTGCAAGAACCGGCTGCCAACGGGTCAGCCTCGATCTTGGCGATGTCGGTCTCGGTCGGCAGAGTGAACGGCTGGTGCTCGGCGGCATAGGCCTTGCGATCCTCGTCCCAATGGAACAGCGGGAAGTTGACGACCCACAGGAAGTCTGTCTCTTATACACATCTCCGAGCCCACGAGACTCCTGAGCATCTC
>CABSNS010000214.1:0-3077 GCA_902479105.1 uncultured Collinsella sp.
CGTTTGTGGGATTCGAGAACCACGGCGGCCGCACTCTGCTCGACGCCGACGCCACGCCGCTTGGAACGTCCGTCGTCACGGGCACCGGCAACAACGGAGACGACGGCTTCGAGGGTCTGATCTACAAGGGCGTCATCGGCACGTACCTGCATGGCCCGGCGCTGCCCAAGAACCCCGAGCTCGCCGACTGGCTCATCGCGCACGCCCTCGAGCGCCGCGGCGATGCACAGGCCACAGCCCTGCTGCCGCTCAAGCCCCTCGACGACACCTACGAGCACGCCGCCCACGACGCAGCCATGAAGCTGCTCCCCTAGCACCTCACCACCACAAAGGGACAGGCACCTTTGTGGTGGTTTTGACCCGTCCCGGCGGTTTGTCTCAATCTGTAACATCTAGACCGTTAAAAGTCGTCTTACTGTTACAGAATGAGACGTTCATCCCGACGTCAGCCGTCTGTCTCGATCTGTAACACATAGAGCCGATTTGCCCGCCCAGATGGTACAGATTGAGATATTTGAAAATCGGAATAGAAGCCTACTCCTTTGTGGTGGTTTTCCAGTTTGCCAACGATATACGCGCCGGCAAAAAAGTCTGCTATACTCTTTCCCGCTGTCCCCATCGTCTAGCGGCCAAGGACGCCACCCTTTCAAGGTGGATATCGCGGGTTCGAATCCCGCTGGGGGCACCATTTAAACTGAGAAGCCCGTTGCCCTTGCGGTGACGGGCTTTTTGCTACCCATGCGCCGGGATTCGAACCCGACAGGGTGCGGAGCGGAGGAAACGCGCAAGCGTTTTCCAGCGCCGCACGCAAGGAGCGGAGCGACGCAGCGGAAGCGGGCGGCGCCAGCCGCACGCGGACATCCCGCTGGGGGCACCAACTTTAAAATGTTCGAACCCGCCGGATATAAGGTCCGACGGGTTCGTTTTTTGCCGTTATAAAACCGAAAGTACTCAATGCCCTTGCGCTAGATAAACAGCTCGCACTCCTTCCGCTCGGCACAGGCTTTACTCAACATCTTGGTAGCCGCAGAGAGCATGACAGGATTTAGCCCACGCGCGCCCCGCGGACATACAGACACGCAGCGCATGCATGAAATGCAGGCCTTTTTGTCCACCCGCTTGGGGTCGTCTTTATCGATAGCGCCAACGGGACACGCTGTGGCGCAAGCCCCGCAAGCGGTGCACTCCTTTGTGACCTTAGGCACCATACCGGTGCCCCCGACCTTCTTATAGGGACGATTACCCGGAATAGCCGGCTCAGAAGCATCTCCTGCAGATATCTTTTGCTGAATCTGATCCGCAAACCCAGCAAGCTGTGCCGCGTCCTGCGCATCTGGTCTGCCGGTGGCAAACTGGCGAACAATAGAATGCTCGGCGATGGCAGAAACCGCCGCGATCACCCGAAAGCCCGCGCCCTTTGCCGCGTCCTCAAGCTCGACCAGCGTGTCCTCATACGCGCGATTTCCGTAAACACAAACCAGAACCGCCCGCGCATCGTTCCCTCGCACCATTCCCAAGCGCTCCACGGCCACAGCTGGGACTCGCCCGCCATACGAGGGCACCGCGATTACGGCTACATCCTCTTTTGTCATCGCAACCGTACGAAACCCCAGCTCGCTATCGGCCAGATCAACAGCAACGGTTTCCCCATCCAACGCATTGGCAATGTAGCCAGACACCTTTTCCGTTCCACCCGTCGGGCTAAACACGATATCGAATACCTTCATCAGATAATCCTCCCCTTTATGAACAAACGCCCGAGACGTCCGCATGCCAAAACAGGTTACAACTTTCAAGATGCCCCGCGCGAAACGCTCGCTCGACAGCATGTTCAAAGACGACCCGGGCGACAAAAAAGGGGCCTCGCACAGGCGAGACCCCTTCGAGCGCAAAATCAAACGCGTCTGTTACACATAGAACAGAATGTCGTCGTAGGTCGGGACCGGCCAGTAGTCGGCGGCCACGATCTCCTCCATGGCGTCCACGGCGGCACGCAGCGTATCCATAGCGGGAACGACCTCGTGTGCATACACGTTGGCCTGCTCCTGGCCATCGAGAGCCTCGGCCTTCTGATGCACGGCGTCGAGCGCCTTGATGGAGTCGTTGATGGTGGTGATACCGTTGCAGAGCTTGTTGAGCGTGTTCTGCTCGCACTGCATGGCGGCCTCAGCACCGGCGGCGCGAATAGTCTCAAGGCCCTTAGCGACCTTGGTGGCATAGGCGGTAATGACCGGGCGATAGGTACGACGCGCCTCGCGAACCATCGTGGTGGCCTCGATGTTCATGAGCTTGTTGTACTTCTCGAGTTTGCAGTCGTAGCGGCACTGGGCCTCGGCCTTGGTCAGGACACCCGTCTCCTCAAAGAGCGCAATGGCCTTATCGGAAACAAAGGCGGGCAGGGCGTCGGCCGTGGTCTTGTTGTTGGCAAGGCCGCGCTTCTCGGCCTCAACGGGCCACTCATCGGAGTAGCCGTCACCGGAGAACAGGATGCGCTGGTGGTCGGTCAGGACCTTCTTGCAGTACTCGAGCGCAGCGTCCTGGAACTCATCCTCGGGCGTACCCTCAAGCGCGTCGGCGAAGGACTTGAGCGACTTGGCTACGGCAGCATCGAGCACCAGGTTGGAGTCGGAGACGTTCTGCTCGGAGCCGCAGGCACGGAACTCGAACTTGTTACCGGTGAAGGCAAACGGGGAGGTGCGGTTGCGGTCGGTGTTGTCCTGCATCAGCTTGGGCAGGGTATCGGCACCCAGGTCGAGCACGCCGCGCGTGGCATGGACGGAAGCCTTGCCATCGATGATTTTCTCGACGACCTCGGTAAGCTGGTCGCCCAGGAAGATGGACATAATCGCCGGAGGAGCCTCGTTGGCGCCCAGACGATGGTCGTTGCCGGCCGAGGCAACGGAAGCACGCAGGAGCTCCTGATAGTTATCGACGGCCTCGATCACCGCGGTGAGGAAGACGATGAACTGCAGGTTGTCGAGCGGGGTGTCGCCCGGATCGAGCAGATTCTCGGACTCGGTGCCAAGCGACCAGTTGTTGTGCTTGCCCGAACCGTTGATGCCCTCGAAGGGCTTCTC
>CABSNS010000215.1:0-3062 GCA_902479105.1 uncultured Collinsella sp.
GATGCTCAGGAGTCTCGTGGGCTCGGAGATGTGTATAAGAGACAGGGGATGGAATCGAAGGCTGTGCGGATGCCCTGCCACTCCTGGTGCGTGAAAGACTGCTCGCGCTTGGTGGGCGGCTTGGGCTTTACCATGGGCGCGGGCTTTACGACCGAGGCGGGCTGGGTCGGCTCGGTCTGTGTGGAACTTGCCTCAGGTGTCGCAGGTTGCTGCGGGGCAGGCGCTGCAACGTAGTTGCCCGTTGCGGGCTGAGGCGCCAGCTCCGCTTCTGGCGCCGGGACGTCGACGGGCCTGACCGCAGAGGCAAGCGAGGGCTGCGTTCCCTGCATGTCCAACGGCTCCTGAATCGCGATGCCGGCAAGCGGCGCCTGGTAGCCGGGTTGTGCCTGCCGCGCCGCCTCGATGGCCTTCTCGTTCTCCTCGTACGCCATGAGCTCCTGTTGGTAGTCGGCTTCGGATTTGGGCGCAGCCGCCGTGATGGTCACGGGGTTGAGAACGATGTTTTGCTTGCCGATGGAGCTCTCGCCCATGTCGTCCTTGCGGCCCATGAGGTAGTCGACCACGTCCTGAGTGCTCTCGGGATTGAACTGGGGCAGGTAGCAGGCGACGGAGTTCAAAAGATCATCGGATTCGATGCGCCGCGCGAGCGGGGTGCGCACCATGCGACCCACGAGCTGTGCGATATAGGTCGAGTCCGAACGCCTGCGCTGCGAGAAGATGACCTCCGCTCGCGGGCAGTCCCATCCGTTGGAGACAGCCTCCTTGGCGAAGAGCACGCGAATGCGCGAGGTGTCCTGAATGAACTCGGGCTCGACATAGGGGATGAGGTATTTTCCCGCCGCGATGTCCTTATGCTCGCCGAAGACGTTGGCGAACGACATCGCCTCGGAAAGGCCGGGGACCAGGCCCGTGATCTGGTCGCACATCTCGGCCAGGGTCGAGTTGCTCACGTTGTCCGCCGCTTGGATGAGCAGCAGCGGGTTGACGGGGCTCTCGCCCTCACGGGCACAGTACTCGTCCCACTCGCTGCAGGCGAGGGCGTAGCGTTCACATGCCATGGTAAGGTACTGATGCTCGACGGGGTCATCCTTCTCTGGCACGCGCAGCTCGATGATGTCCTTGAGCAGGCCCGATTCCTGGACCTCGCGAGGGGTCACGGCGACCTTCGGCATGCGCACGCGGTCGGCGCGCCGTTCCATGGCAGCCTCGAACCTCTGCGGCGTGGCAGAGACCCCAACGACGATGGGCATCGCTGCACGGCCGTCGAGCCCATCAATGAGGCTGGCGTAGATCGTCGCGGTGCCGCGTTCGCTCGAGGCATTGGCCCCCAGGCCGCGGTGGGCCTCGTCTATGAACAGATAGAGGTTACGCTCCGGGTCACTGATGGTGCGGTCAAGGATGTCCCAGAACACGCGGCCGGAATTGGCCTCACCACCCTTGGTGAGCAGTCCATTCTTGCTGAGTAGGTCCTTGCTGAGGAAATAGACGTGGCGCGGCTCGAGAATGTCGTGCGCGGCTCCGAAGTCGTTGGTAATCGTGACCAGATGGCGTCTGTCGAGGATGCTGTCTGCGAGCTTGTCCGCCACGTTGGAGAAACGCACGCTCGTCTGCTCGTTCAGGCTCGGGGAATCCGAGAGCCAAAGAACAACGGCGTTCTCGTCGGGCATGAGGCCCAGATCGTCGTCTCCGAAGAAGAGTGCTTCGATCGTCGCCGCGCACATGACCGTTTTGCCCGACCCCGTGGGGGATGCGAGGCATATCGAGGACAGCTCGCCGTCCTGCTCGTAGCGGCGGCGCATCGACTGCAACTTGCTCGCCAGGGTCTCGACCGCCCCGGCCTGGAAATCCTTAAGTTCGACTCTCATGTTTACCTCACCGCATCCTCGGCGGCAATCTTGAACGATTGCAGGTAGTTCTCGTACAGGCGGACGACATCGACCCCGGACAGCTGTGCCTTGACGGAGGCATATCGAGCCGTGTCGTCCGTGATCACATAAGCGCACCTTATGCTGGCATTCTGCTTGACGGAGTCTATGAAAGCGCTGACCGAAGCAAAGTCGAAGAGGACGGCATAGGCGTCGGCCATGGCAAAGCCCGGCTGCTCGTGCTTGATGATGCTGCCACGCGAACCAGCGCGCAGCCAGAGCAGGGGCGCGATCTCCTCGAAGGCCACGCCCAGCTCGACGGCGTCCGGGTCTTCGTAGGTGAGGTCAAAGAAGACGGCGTTTTCCTCGAAGCCGTCGGCCATGGGGAACTCGTCGGTGAACTTGTAGTCACCCTTGATGGAATCGCCCTCGGGCGTCTTGCCCGTGATGGCCGCCGTGACGCGTGGTTTGGTAACGTACTGGCAGATGCCCAGCGCCTCCCATTCGGGGTCGCCCTGGCGAAGACCGCGCTTGGTGAGCTTTTTGGATTCGTCCTCGGAGACCTCGTTATTCGTTACGCTGATGGAGCGCCTGCGCCCGCCGTCCTGATGGTTCAAGCGCATGACGGCATGTGCCGTGGTGCCCGATCCTGAGAAGAAATCGACTACAAGGGCGTCGGGCTTGTCGGCAACAACGGAAGCGATTGAGAGCTCGGTCGCATAAAGGGACTTTGGAAATGTGAAGCACCTATCGCCGATGAACTTTTTGATATATCGGCTCCCGTATTCACCGGCAGAGAACTGCGTGCCACTCCAAACAGTTGTTGGAATGGCAGAGCGCTCTCCCTGCTCTTCGAGAAGCAAGGACCCATCCTCAGCCTTGCCGATGAGTTTAATTTCTCCATTCTTGAGACGCTCCTCTTGGGAATCTCCTAGGTAAAGGAGGGAGTACCGATCACTCTTTTTGTTGTACTCACCTACTTTTGCGCACCCGCGATCAAGCTTGGCCTGTAGAGCATTCTGGGAGATCCTCCAAGTCGCCTCTCGGCCATCGGTCCTAATAGGCCAAACTGCCCTGAGACCCGTTTTTGTCGGTATCTTTGTCCAGTCTTGTTCAAGGGGGAGAGAAGCGCCGAGCTCCTTAATTGTCGCGGTCTCCTCATCGATATAGATGGGATAGAAGCTGTCTCTTATACAC
>CABSNS010000216.1:0-3058 GCA_902479105.1 uncultured Collinsella sp.
AGATGCTCAGGAGTCTCGTGGGCTCGGAGATGTGTATAAGAGACAGGTTTACCGGCCCTCCCTTAGTACGAAACGCTGGGGCACCGCCGCTTGTTGGCACTGCGCTCGTGTTTTTCGTTACGCTCGCGAGTCGCTTAGCGCTTAATCTCGATATCGTCGAGCTTAACATCCATGGCCTCGGTCTTGGCCTTGGCGATGTCGTCGGCAAATTCCAGAGACTTCATCATGGTCTCGACGGCGTCCTTGTGCTCCTCGACGTTGTCGATGCGCACGTAGACGCTGCCGCCGCCTGCTTCGGTGAAGTACTCAGTCGTCACGCCGCCCGAGTGTGTATAGGAAGCGTTGCGCCAAGTCTTGCCGTTGTACTTGACGGGGTCATTCTCGGTCCACTCAAAGCTGGCATTCCACTTTGCCTCGTAGTCGAACAGCTCGTCAGCGTTCTTGTCAGAGTCGAAGACAGGGATGAAGCGATCGCTGGCGTGCTCGCTCTCGGTGAACTTAAACTGGGCCCTATCGGCCGTGTCGCCGGCGACGTCGGTGATCTCGACGCCCTCGGGGACCTCGACCTTAAACCAAATGAAGTCGGTCCTCATATCCACGGCTGGCTTTTCTGCTCCGCCGCCACCGCCACTGCCGGTAGTGCCGCCGCTTCCGCCACAACCCACCAGGGCAACCGCGGCAAAGAGACTGATGCAGAGGGTGAGAATCGCAAAGGCCTTCTTTTTCATGGTCGTGTCCTCCTCGATCTGTAACCGCCCATGGATTACCTGCCTTTACTGTACGCGCGGACGGCTCGCTAGGGTGGGCCATGTGTCCCATTCTGAGGGCCGGATTTGCGCCTTTAAGTGGCAATATGTCCGGACGCAAAAGAGGGGAGGGCCGGCGCCGTCGGCCCTCCCCGGGGTTGGGTGCTCGTTGTTTTAATGGGGCGCGCGTACGTGGGCGTTGCCCCAACAGGTTCCTTGTTTATAGATATGCCTCAGTTTTTGACGTCCGGAAGTCTCGAAAGGTGGGCCATGTGTCCCATGTTTGCGGTGCCGACGCCTATCGTTCGTCATAGAAATCCGCGATGGCCAGGTGCGCTGACGCTCATGTACTTATGGGCTAGACTTAGCACCATTATGTGATTGATGCGGTCGGTCGGCGGTTGCCACCCGACCGATGTATATGACTTGAAGGTGCGTGCGTATGAGCCAAGAGATGATGGATAAAACATGTCGAGAGTTTGCCGAGGCGCTGGCGGCTCGCGAGCCGGTGCCCGGCGGCGGCAGCGCGAGCGCCTTTGTGGGCGCGCTGGGCGCCTCGCTCTGCGGGATGGTCGCGCGCTACGGGGCGACCAATCCCGCGCTTTCCGATCGCGCGGATGATCTGACACGCGCGTTTTCTCGGGCGGACGAGTTATCACAGGAACTTGTGGACCTGGTTGCCGAGGATGTTCGTGCGTACGGCCAGGTGTCTGCGGCATACGGTATTCCTCGTGATGACCCGGCTCGACCCGTGGCGATTCAGGACGCGTTGCGTGTGGCGGCCATGCCGCCGTATCGCATCATGGATGCCTGCGGGCGCGCGCTGGCGCTGCTCGAGGACATGGCAGACAAAGGCTCGCGCCAACTGCTGTCCGACGTAGCGTGCGGTGCCGTGTTCTGTCGCGCCGCCATGCAGGGTGCGAGCCTGACGCTCTTTGCCAACACCACATCTATGAAAGACCGGGCGCGCGCCGAGGAACTCGAGGCGGCGTGCGATGAGCTGCTGGATACGTGGCTGCCGCGCGCCGATGCACTGGCGCGCCGCGCCGCCGACGCCGCCAGGAAGAGGGGGTAGCCATGGCAGAGCTGCTCAAAGGGGCTCCCGTTGCCCGCGCTTTGACCGAGGAACTTGCCGCTCGTTGCGCCGCCCTGCGCGAACGGGGCATCGCACCGACGCTGGCCATCGTTCGCGTGGGCGAGCGCGAGGACGATCTATCCTACGAACGCGGCGCCCTCAAGCGCTGCGAGAAGGTGGGCATTGAGGCTCGCCGCGTTTTGCTTCCCGCCGATGCTTCACAGGATGAGCTACTGGCGGCTATTAAGGACATCAATGCCGACCCCGCTGTTCATGGCTGCCTGATGTTTCGTCCGTTGCCTGCTGGGCTTGACGAGGATGCGGTTGCTGCGGCACTCGATCCCGCCAAGGATGTTGACTCCATGACACCGGCCTCGCTGCTCACCACGCTTTCGGGTCGTGGCGAGGGCTTTGCTCCTTGCACGGCCGAGGCCGTGTTGGCGTTGCTGGACCATTACGGCGTTGAGCTGGATGGGGCAAAGGTCGCGGTTGTTGGTCGGTCGCTGGTAATTGGTCGTCCCGTTGCCGCCATGCTTACGGCTCGCAATGCCACGGTGACGACGTGCCATACGCATACGCGCGACTTGGCTGCCGAGTGCCGTGCAGCTGATATTGTGGTTGCGGCCGTTGGACGCGCGCGCACGATTGGCGCGGATGCGGTTCGTGGGGGCCAGACGATCATCGATGTCGGCATTAATTGGGACGAGGTCGCTGGCAAGCTGGTCGGCGATGTCGATTTTGATGCTGCGGAACCGATCGTTGGCGCAATTACTCCCGTGCCGGGCGGCGTGGGCGCTGTGACCACGGCGATTCTCGCCAAGCACGTGATCGAGGCGGCGGAGCGCGCATCGAAATAGGTGTTTTGGGCTGTTTGAGGGGTCAGCTATATACCACGCGGTCAAAAAATGCCAAATATGAGTACTGCTGCCAAGATAGTCACATATGTTTTATGACATGTGGGTTTCCTAGCGATATCCATTATCGTTAGGAAGCCCATTTTATTGAACCTATGGGGAATAACGTTGTCTTGCTTTTTCACAAATGGGGATTTCCGGCACTCGTTACAAGGAAATTTGCTGCTACTAAATTGGTGACAGTACTCATATTTGGCATTTTTTGACCACAGGGATCCCGAGGGGGTCTCGAGGGGTCGCGGTTTCGCCCTTTTTGCGCCGAAGCGATACACTGTTGCCGTTTGATTTCTTCGCTCAAGGAGGATGCGCATGCCGTGCACAAC
>CABSNS010000217.1:0-3055 GCA_902479105.1 uncultured Collinsella sp.
TGTTATGGTTGTGCCGGCGGGGCTAGCTGCTCCGCCGGCCTTTTTTAAAGGAGCTTTGAAGCGTGAAAACGGGTATTTCAATTTATCTTTCCAGCCCTTTGCAGGATATTGAGCGGACGATTGAGCGTGGCGCCGCGGCGGGTGCGCGCTACGCGTTCACCTCGCTGCATATTCCCGAGGATGGGGGAGCGGCGTATGCCGATAAGGTCCGTCATGTGCTGTCGCTGCTTTCCGCCCGCGGCATTGCGCTCATTGCCGATGTGGGGCCTCGCACGTGCGATTTGCTCGGGCTTGAGCGCATCGAGGACCTGCGCGATCTGGGGTTGGAATACCTTCGTTTGGACTATGGGTTTAGCGCCCAGCGGGTCGCGGAGCTGTCCGGTGTATTTCGCATTGTGGTCAATGCATCGACGGTGAGTTCTGATGAAATCGCATCGTGGCGTGAAGCCGGTGCCGATGTGACTCGTTTTGCCGCCTGCCACAATTTTTACCCCAAGCCTTATACCGGTTTAGCTCTGGAGGACATTGCTCGGGTGAATCTTCGTCTTGCGGCGCTTGGATTCGAAATCATGGCTTTTGTGCCGGGTGATGCTAACGTTCGCGGCCCGGTATTCGAGGGACTGCCGACGGTCGAGGCGCAGCGCGGTCGCGCGTCAAAGGTTGCCCTCAACATGCTTGAGCTTGCACATGGCGCCGATTGCGACATTGTGTTGGTCGGCGACCCCGATCTTTCCGATGCGGGCTGGGCGCAGTTTGCTCAAGTTTCCGCCGGATACGTGGACCTGCAATGCGAGCTTGAGCCCGGTTATGCCTATGTGCGCGGGCAGATTCATCACGACCGGCCCGACTCGAGTGTCCTCATCTTTAGGTCTCAGGAGTCACGTACGACGCTTAAGCCGGATTCCGTGCCGACGGATGCCGGAGCCGGCCTGCCGCGAAAGGCGGGGTCGATCGCTGTGAGCAATAGCGGATATGGGCGCTACGAAGGCGAGCTTGAGATTGCGCGGGTCGATCTTCCCGGTGACGAGCGCATGAACGTTGCGGGCCATATCACGCCCGAGGCAATGGAGCTGCTGCCGTTCATCAAACGCGGATTCGGGGTACGGTTCGTTTAGCGTGTGACCCGTGGGCTACAATTGGCCCATCATACGAAGGCGCCTCGTGTGGCGTGTGCCTGCGTTGGCCGATCTATATTCGGAGGATTCCCATGACCGTACTGTTTGTTGAATATCCCAAGTGCTCGACCTGTAAGAAGGCCAAGGCATGGCTGGATGAACATGGGGTTGAGTATATCGACCGCGATATCGTTTTGGACAATCCTACGGCTGATGAGCTTGCGACCTGGATTGCTCATTCGGGGCTGCCGGTGCGGCGCTTCTTTAATTCGTCGGGCATGAAATATCGAGAGCTGGGCCTGAAGGCGCGTCTGGATGCGGGCATGACGGATCGGGAGTGCTACGAGCTGCTGGCGACCGACGGCATGCTGGTCAAGCGTCCGCTGCTGGTGGGCGACGACTTTGTGATTCCAGGCTTTAGGGAATCGGCTTGGGCCGAGGCGTTGCTGTAGCGGCTGCGGAAAGTGCGACCCGGAATTCGCTTCCAGAATGGGATGCACTTTCCCAAAGTGGCCGGTTGCGGAAAGCACGTCCCATTCTGAGCTTCGATTGCGGGACACGGTTTCCGGTTGAGGGCTCGACGGGAAAGTAGGGACCAGTTTGAGCTTGAAATCTGGGACGCACTTTCCGCCGGCGGGCCTGCCCCAGTCAGTCCGCCAGCTGTGCCCATTCGTGCGGATCGTAGACCTTTACGTGTTTGTTGGGCTTGCCGCTCCAGTACTCCTCGTCCATAAAGGGCAGATATGCCTGAACGCCGGGGCAGATAAAGGGAATCCGCTGCTGTTGCAGTCGCTCGCGCTGGCGCTGCTCCAGGTGCGCCTCGGATATGACGGTCGGCATACCGGACAACTCGACGAGGCTTGCCTGGATTCGCTTAAGGTCGGGGAGTCCCGCGTGCCATGACATCCGCATGATCAAAAAGGATGCACGGCGGTATTTTGCCTGCACCACAGTAATGGCGGGGCGCAGTGTGGGATGGATTTTGTCCCGTTCGGGCCAAAGGTCGGCAGTGATCTCGAGGCCCAGGGTCTCCCATAGGTAATCAAGCTCTTCGTCCATGGCGCCTCGATATCTACGCGATCATTGATACTTCGATTGTGTTGCCTGGTGCTATCGTTTTCACGGTAGAATCTGCCAACGGTTGACGGCTACCGCTCGCGGCGTTTTGCCCTTCGCGTACAGCGGTTGGCTTCACAGGTCCTTCACGGGTTGGACTAAATTAGGCCAATTTGACTGAATTTCAAAAAAGTCAAAATTGGGGCTTGCGTCACGGCGAGACTTCCCGTATATTTCTTTCTTGCGCAAAGGCACAGCCGAGCGCAGCGATGCAGTCATTGGGATGTCGTCTAATGGCAGGACAGCGGATTCTGGTTCCGTCAATGGGGGTTCGACTCCCTCCATCCCAGCCATTGCATTTGCTACATATGGCCCGTTCGTCTAGCGGTTTAGGACGCCGCCCTCTCAAGGCGGAGATCACCAGTTCGAATCTGGTACGGGCTACCAAAATTGAACGCCCGGGCCTCGTAAGAGACCCGGGTTTTGTGTATTGACCGTATATACGGCGCCTGCCGTGTTTCGCTCAGATCGAGGAGTAGCCATGGATCTGCCCATCAGCTTGGAAGACATCACGTATGCCGAGAACTATCTGGCGCAGGGCGACCTGGCTACGGCGACGCCGCTGCTGGAGCGTCTGGTGGAGCTCGCCGAGGAGTATATCGACGCTGAGTGCAAGACGGAGGAGAAGCGCCAATACTTTAGCTTCGATAGCAAGTTTGAGCGCTTGGCCTATCGCCGCGTGGAGAAGGATCCGCGCGAGCTCGTGCAGGTCGAGGTGCCGTTTGACCGCCTGTACTCTGATATGGCGTTTGCCTACATTCGCCAGCAGGATTATGTGCTGTCTCTTATACACATCTCCGAGCCCACGAGACTCCTGAGCATCT
>CABSNS010000218.1:0-3049 GCA_902479105.1 uncultured Collinsella sp.
GTCCAGCCGACCTGCGCCAGCACCAGGGCGGCGTAGTCGGGGCGCAACACGTGTGCGCCCTCGCCGGCACGAGTCGCAGCGGGCGGCAGACGCTTGAACAGCGGGTCGCCCGAAAGGTCCAGGCTGATGCTCGCGCGGCGCTGACGCAGCGAAAGCAACAGGTGAACATCGGGGTCGGCGGCATCGACATCGGCGCGACGGCCCGTGGTCTCGGCCAGACGGTCGCACAGCGCGTCCTTGGCGCGCAGGGCCGAGAAGCGCGTGTTGCGCAGCTGCTCGGTCACGCCGCGGGCGGTGATGGCAATGGTGGCGCCGGGGCGGACGATGTTCTCCCAGGCGATGTCGTAAACGCTATCGTACAGCTCATCGGCATCCTGCGCCTCAAAGCGCCCGAGCACCGCAAACACGCGGCTCGCTAGGCGCGACCACAGACAGGCGCGGTAGCCTTCTTCGAGCTCGCCCTCAAACGTGGCGCGGCCCTTCAGCCGGCGAACATGCGAAAGCCCGAGGCGTTTAAGCTCATCGGCGAGTGCGGACTCAAAGCCTTCGGGGCAGCTTGCGTAAAATTCCATGGGTGACCTCTCTGGTTGCGTCGCTCCATTATATGATGGATGCTTCGTTTGCCCTTATCCTCGAAAGGAACCCATATGATTGATGCGTGTCCCGAACCCGCTGTGCTCTTTTTTGACGTGGACGGCACGCTGACGTCGTTCGATCCCGACAACATGACCGACAAGGACTTTTCGGCGGTTCGCCCCTCGCAGGCGGTCGTCGAGGCGTTTCATCGTCTGCGCGACGCGGGACACAAGGCGTTTATCTGCACGGGTCGCCCCCTGTGGCTCATTGCCGATAGCCTGCGTGCGCTCGACCCCGCGGGCGTCGTTGCCATGGCGGGCGCCACGCTCGAGGTCGAGGGCCGCGTGGTGCATGAGGACTGCTTTGACGAGGACGTTATTGAGGAGCTTGCGCGCCGTATGGCCGCGGCAGGGATTGAGGCCTTTTTCGAGACCAACGTGGCTACTTTTGCCCTGGAACCCGCGGGTGTTGAGCAGTCGTCTCTGATCGGCACTTCTGTGGTGCACAGCACCGAGGAAATGCGCGTCGACGGCAGTCTGCGCGTGGGCAAGGTATGCCTCAATGTGCCCAGTTTGGCTCGCGTAGCCAACGATGACGGCTTTATCGATCGCGAGTTTGAGCTGTGCAACACCGGTGGCCAGAATCGCGAGCTGAGCCCCAAGGGCATTGACAAGGGCGTGGGCGTGGCGCGAGCGCTGGCGTATCTGGGCCGCGAGGGAAATGCACGCACCTTTGGCTTTGGCGATTCGGGCAACGACCTGGGCATGCTCGCCGCCGTCGAGACAGCCGTGGCCATGGGTAACGCCATGCCCGAGGTCAAGGCGGTCGCCGACTACGTGACCGACGATGTCGCACGCGACGGTACCGTCACAGCGATGCAGCATTTCGGCCTCATCTAATGAATCCCGCGTTCTGACGTTTGCCCAAACTGCGACTCTTTGCTTTTGCATGCTCAATCGATTTATCAATCCAAACACTGAGGTGTTTATACCGTTCGCCGAGAAGATAAAAACCCGCAGCTCACGCCTTGATAAACATAGGTAAAGTGTTTAGCAGTTTATCGGCCGTATGCTAACGAAAGGAATCAGGCAGATGGCAATCAAGGTGTTCGCTGACGGTGCAAACCTCGAAGGCATGCTCGACATGTACGAGAACGGCAACGTTCAGGGTTTCACGACCAACCCGTCCCTTATGAAGAAGGGCGGCGTGACGGATTACCGCGCGTTTGCCAAGGAGGTCCTGACCCACATCACCGATGTGTCCGTCTCGTTCGAGGTCTTTGCCGACGACGTCGAGACCATGGAGGTCGAGGCGCGCGAGATCGCTACCTGGGCCGAGAACGTCTACGTCAAGATTCCGTGCGTGACCACCAAGGGCGAGTCCACCGCCGAGTTGGTCCGCAAGCTTTCGGCCGACGGCATCAAGGTCAACGTCACCACCATCTTTACGCCTACGCAGGTCGACGAGATGGTCGAGGCCGTTGACGCCGAGACGCCGTCTATCATCTCGCTCTTTGCCGGCCGCATCGCCGACACCGGCGTCGATCCCATTCTGTTTATGACGGAGTCGGTCAAGAAGGCCGCCGCCAAGCCCAACTGCGAGGTCCTGTGGGCGTCCACGCGCGAGCTCATCAACATTTACCAGGCCGAGGCCTGCGGTTGCCAGATCATCACGGTGCCCAACAGCATCCTGGCCAAGCGCAAGAACATCGGCCGCGACCCGTACGAGGTTTCGCTCGACACCGTCCGCGGCTTTGCCAAGGATATCGCCTCGCTCGGCTTCCATATCCTGCCGTAACGCGAACACTGGCTGCGCCGCGGGTTGTTCGCCCCGGCCTTTCCTTTCCCTATCGCTCACGCGCTTCGCGAGGGTCGCGCTAGGCAAAGGAAAGGCCGGGGCTGCCGACACGAACTTGCCAGTAGGTTGGTAATCGGCTTTCATATCCTGCCGTGGACAAAGGTACCCCCTGTAGCGACGTGCAAAATTGCGAGTATTCAGCAAGGTAAAGGTCTTTATCAGTTAACCGAAGCATGGAACGGCCCCCGTTTTGGCTCTGACGACGCTAAAACGGGGGCTGTTTTTTGCTTTTTCGCCTCTGAGGGGCATCCGGAACGGTGGAATTTGCAGAATACTCGCGATTTTGCACGTCGCTACAGGGGGTACCCCTGCTTTGGCGGTTTACTTCCCCTGTACCATGGTGAGCGAGATCTTCTTGCGGTCGCGATCGACCTTTTCGACCCACACCTTGACCGTGTCACCGACGCGCACCACGTCGCTCGGGTGCTTGACAAAGCGGTTGGCCAGCTTGGAGATGTGTACGAGGCCGTCCTGGTGCACTCCCACGTCGACGAAGGCGCCAAAGTCGACGACGTTGCGCACCGTGCCCTTGAGCTCCATGCCGGGTTCCAGGTCGTCGATGGAAAGTGCCGAGCGGCTAAAGACCACCTCGGGCGCGTCGTCGCGCGGGTCGCGG
>CABSNS010000219.1:0-3041 GCA_902479105.1 uncultured Collinsella sp.
GGTAGAGGCGAGCGAATTCAATAAAAGGAGTGTGCTCCTTTTCGGCGGCACCGCAAAGTTCGGCCGCAGCATCCTCCGCAGACTCCAGCGCCGCTTCAATCTGGCGCCGCGTGCTGTGCACACCCTCCATCTCGTTGCTGAAAACAACCTCCTCAAGCACCAGCGAACGAATCGAGGCCCCCAAAGCCACATAAGGCAAGCTATTCCACAGGTTGGAAATCTTTCGCTCTTTTCTGAGGATCCGCTCGCTAGCAACGGACAAGTTCAAAGGAACACAAGCGAACAGTTCACCATGCTCAAGGTGAATTCCAGTCCGCACCGTGCCGTCGGCAGTAAGGCGCTCGTGCAGCAGCTCGTCATGGCAAGCATAACGATCGGAGCTTGAATCTGCATAAAAGAGTTTTTCGAGCGTCTTGTACGCCATCGCTTCATCGCTCCTTTGAAATCAAATAGCTTAATCGTCTTTCATTATTTCGAATTAATCCGATATTTGCAATTAAGACTCAAGAAATGCATTGTCTAATTTCAGAATTTGAAGTATTGGGAATTAAGGTTTCCTTATTTACATAGATAACGAGCTAATTTCAAACCTCAGCAGAGCTTTATGCAAGAGGCGCGCTGCCTGCATCAATAGCAGCCAGCGCGCCTTCTTCTGTTCGAAAAGGAAACTGCATCCCAGATTTTCGGCTCAGAATGGGGTGCACTTTCCGCAACGGGCTTCTCGCGGAAACTATGTCCCGCTCTGAGCGTCTATTCCGGGATGCACTTTCCAAAGGGCCTTGTTCCGGAAACTGCGTCCCGTTTCGGGTCTTTAAAGCGGGACGCGGCTTCCCCTAGGGAAGCATCTCGTTATTTGCCGTCGTCGTCCTCGGCTTCTTCTCTCGCATAGAGCTCCAGCATGCGGCGGCGGTATTCGCGCACGGCGAGCTTGGCGCGCTCCAGGCGGCGGCGCTCACGCGGAGTCAGCTCGGACGGGTCAACCTCATCACCATAGGTCTTATCGGCAAGAAGATGTGCCGCGTCCACGATGCGGGCATCGATGTGGCCGCTCGCTGCCTCGGCGGAAAGACGCTCGGCAATCGTATCGAGCGTAGGCAGGCCCTCGAATACGCGACCATGGCCATGCGAGGTCAGCAGCTCGTGCTCGCGTGCGAGCAGGCTCGCCAAATCGTGATGGGCGCACAGAATGTCAAGCGCATCGGATGGATGCTCGGCAACCTCTGCCACGGCGGCGACCGGCGCGGCGTCGACCACGCGGTAGAAGAGCTGCGCGAGCAGCGGCATCAAGAACACCGTGATAGCGCCGGCGGCAACCATGACCGACGCAATATCTTGCGACAGCGCGCCCGCGTTGACGGCAACGCTTGTCACGGCAACGATGATCGGCAGCGCCGTGGTGCAGTACAGGGCCACGGTAATGCGGCCATACGCCGAAACGTCGCGCGTCGCAGGACAAATGCCCATAGAGACGAGAATGGGCACGGCACGAATAATCAGCAACGCCACGATAAAGCCCGCGAGCAAGCCCGGGCGCGACGCCACGGCCGTCAGGTCGATCTTTGCGCCCGATACGGTAAAGAACACCGGAATCAAAAAGCCGTAGGCCAGGCCGTCGAGCTTGGTCTCGAGCGTATGGTTGCCCTCGGGGATGATGTAGCGCAGGACAAAGCCGGCGGCAAAAGCGCCCAACACGATATCGAGACTAAAAATGGCGGAAAACGCCACGAGCGTGACCAAAATAAGCACCGTCAGGCGCACGAAGGTCTGCGACGTGGTGTCGGCGCGCTCCTGAATAAAGGCGAAAAACCGGCTGCCGATGCGTTTGGAACGGCCGGGGACCACGGCAAGCAGCACACACACGGCGGCAAATAAGCCCAAGATCAGCAGCGTCTCGATGCCCGTACGGGCAGACAGCAGTACCGACATGGCGAGCACGGGGCCGAGCTCGCCCCACGTACCATAGGCGAGAATCGAATCACCGACGCGCGTTCCGGCAAGCGACCGCTCGCGCAAGATGGGCATGAGCGCTCCAAGCGCCGTCGAGGTCAAGGCGAGCGTCACGGCAATACCGTCGAAATGGCTGACCGAGAACCACGGCGTAAAGCGCACGGCAAGCCAGGCGATACCAAACGTGACGGCCCACGTCGCCAAGCCGTAGCGCCCCTCCACGCCCGTAATGTTCTTAGGGTCGATCTCAAAGCCGGCGAGCAGGAACAAAAAGGCCAGGCCGAGCTCGGAAACAAGCGAGACCTCGGCATCTACATGGATGACGCCGAGCATATGGGGTCCCAGCACCGCGCCGAACACGAGCAAAAAGACCGTTTCGGGAACGGGTTTTCCGGGGATCGCCGAGGCGATGAAGGGGCTTGCAAAGGCCACGAGCGCGATGATGGCGAGCGAAACGAATGCCATGTGATGCCTTTCTCTTGTTTGCGCTTCACTGTAGCACCCTCGCCGTCCTCAACGCGCCGCGAGCTGTCGTATCATAGTGAGGTTTACAAACATGTGGCTCAAGGCGACCGCAGGGCAGGCCCCGCAAACCGACCGCTGCCGCATACCGTACCGTACGCCCAACCGATCAGGAAGGCAGGAACCAATGGTCTCTCGTATCTACGTGGAGAAGAAACCCGGGTTCGACGTCGAGGCTCAGCAGCTCAAGGGCGAGCTGACCGAAATTCTCGGCATCAAGGGCATCGAGGCCCTGAGGATCATCAACCGCTACGACGTCGAGGGCATCGACGAGGAGCTTTTCCGCTCCTGCGTGCCGACCGTCTTTAGCGAGCCCCAGGTCGATGTGACCTACGACGAGCTCCCCGCAAGCGATGGCGCCGTCTTTGCCGTCGAATTCCTGCCTGGCCAGTTTGACCAGCGCGCCGACTCCGCCAGCGAGTGCGTGCAGCTCATCAGCCAGGGCGAGCGCCCCGCCGTGCGCTCCGCCAAGGTCTATATGATCTCGGGCGCCCTGGACGAGGCCGCCATCGAGGCCATCAAGCACTACGTGGTGAATCCCGTCGAGGCCCGCATCGCCTCGCTCGCCCCTG
>CABSNS010000220.1:0-3030 GCA_902479105.1 uncultured Collinsella sp.
GGGTCCAGTACACGTTGCCATCCCCGTCCTCGAATATGTCTGGATCGATGCCTTCGGCGCCCTCGATCCAGAACGGCCCACGCCAAGGTCCGTCGATCGAGTCCGACTCAAGAACGAAGTTGCCTTCCGCCGCCTGGGCCGCATCCAATTCGGCCTGGGAGCATCCTTCCGCGATGGCTTTGCGTCCATTGATGCGAGCGATGGTGCAGGCAATCACGTATTTGCCACGAATCCTACGCAGCGTCGGCGCATAGACGCCACCCGAGTCATCCACGAAAGGAATGAGCAAACGTCTTGCCAACTCCTCATCTATGGCATCCGACACGTGTTTCCAGTGGGCCATATCTCTGGAAACGTAAATAGGCAAGCCTGGAACCAGTTCGAAGGTGGAGGTCACAAGCACGATTTGCCGAAGATCATCATCCCAAATCCAACTCGGATCAGGATGCATTCCGTGAAGAATGGGATTGGCGATGGTAATCGTTGTGGTCATAAGTACGCCTCATTCGGGAACGTTTGGATACATCACATCATTGCGAATAATCGAAATTTTCGCTTGGTCTAGCAACGCAAACAAGCCGCTCACCGGCGATCTAGCCGGCAAACGACTTGCGTGCGAAGGAAATTTGAGGAAGGAGGAAGGAAAGAAAAGTGAGTGGTGTGCCGGAACACCGACGCTTCGGCACACCACATCCGGCTCTGTCACAGTCGAGCCCCACTGTTTGATCCAGCGATGAATCAGGAGTCCTAACGGAAACTCCTTACTGCGCCCATGCCTCGGTCCTGCAATTCCGGAACGCTACGCGCGCCCAGTCATTGCTCGCCCTCGACTACCGTCTCGGACTTCGCCCGAGGCTACCTAAAACCCTAGTGAGTTTTCGGCTCACGCCTCGGCCAGGGCGTCGATCATGTAGTTGTTAATCGTGGCCTTGACAGACTCGAGGTGATCGGACTTGGTGGCCTCGATGAGCTTGGACTGCGGAATATCCAGAGCGTACTCCTCGAGGGAAGCCAGGGAGGCGGTGCCGTTCTCGACGGTTGCGCCGATGCCGGAATCGAAGGAGCTGTAACGCTCAGCCTGCAGGTTCTCGATGACCTTGTCCTCGTGCATCTTGGCTGCGACCAAGAGACCTGCAGCGAATGCATCCATACCTGCGATGTGGGAGCGGAACAGATCCTCGGCGGCGAAGGAGGTACGGCGCGGCTTGGCGTCGAAGTTCAGGCCGCCGTGAGGGCCGATCTGACCCTCGGCGAGGACCTCCCACATGACGGTGGAAGTCTCGTACAGGTCGGTCGGGAACTCATCCATATCCCAGCCGATGAGCTTGTCGCCCTGGTTGGCATCGAGGGAGCCGAGCACACCGGCCTCGCGGGCGGTGCGGATCTCGTGCTGGTAGGTATGACCGGCCAGGTTGGCGTGGTTGCCTTCGAGGTTCAGCTTCATGAAGTCGATGTCGTAGGTCTTAAGGAAGGCAATGGCGGTGGATGCATCGAAGTCATACTGGTGCATCGTCGGTTCCTTGGCCTTCGGCTCGATCAGGAACTGGGCGTCCAGACCGATCTCCTTCGCGTAGTCGTGGCACATGTGGAAGAACTTGGCCATGTGCGCCTGCTCGCGCTTCATCTGGGTGTTCCACAGGTTCTCGTAGCCTTCACGGCCGCCCCAGAACACGTAGTTCTCGGCACCAAGGCGCTTGGCGATCTCCAGGGAGTGCTTCAGCTGGCCGCCGGCGTACGCGTAGATGTCGGCGAACGGGGAGGTGGAGGCGCCGGAGACGAAGCGCGGGTTGGTGAACAGGGAGGAGGTGTTCCACAGCAGCTTGATGCCGGTGGACTTCATGTTCTCCTCGATCTTGTCGACGACCTTGTCCAGGTTCTTATCGGTCTCGCGCAGGGTGTCGCCTTCCGGGGCAATGTCGCGATCGTGGAAGCAGAAGTACTCGACGCCAAGCTTCTGGAAGAACTCGAAGGCGTAGTCGACCTTGGCCAAAGCCTCATCCTCAGGGTTGGAGTACTTGCCATACCACGGGCGCTGAGCGGTGCCCGTGCCGAACGGATCGACCAGCTCCTGGTCGAAGGTGTGCCACCATGCGACGCCGAAGCGCAGCCAATCCTTCATCTTCTTGCCGGCAACGACCTTGTCGGCATCGTAATAATGGAAGGCCAGGCCTTCCTGCGGTCCCTTTTCGCGGCCGACGTACGGAATCTTGTCGATATCCCACAGACCCATGATTGCTCCTTTGCTGTTGGCTTACCATTCGTAAGCTCGATTGCCCCAACGGGCTTTCGTTCTTGACACCATAGATAATAAAATGAATTACCTAAGTTTGTCAATTCGTTGAACTATACGGCGTTTCCATTGGAAAATCGCCGTTTGTTCAAGCAGTGATAAAGTTACTGTGTTTGTTTGCACCACAGCGCAACGAAGCACCATCGCCGCCACACAGCGCAACCTACGCGACGAAAGGCGGACGAAACCGAAAGAAGGAAACCATGAGCGAAAACGTCGACACCATCTGCGTGCAGGGAGGCTATCAGCCCGGCAATGGGGAATCACGAACTCCCCCGATCATTCAGGCCACCACCTTCAAATACCAATCAAGCGAACAGATGAGCCGACTGTTCGACCTGTCCGAATCCGGCTACTTCTACACACGCCTGCAGAATCCGACCAACGACACCGTCGCGGCGAAAATCTGCGAACTGGAGGGCGGCGCCGCAGCAATGCTCACCTCATCCGGCCAGGCCGCGAACTTCTTCGCGCTGTTCAACATCTGCAACAACGGCGACCATATCGTCGCATCCTCCGCCATCTACGGCGGCACGTTCAATCTCATCAACGTGACCATGCGCAAAATGGGCATCGAATGCACGTTCGTCAGTCCCGATTGCACCGAAGATGAGCTCGAGGCCGCATTCCGACCAAACACCAAGGCCGTGTTCGGCGAATCAATCTCCAACCCGGCGCTGATCGTGCTCGACTTCGAGAAATTCGCAAACGCGGCACATCGCCATGGCTGTCTCTTATAC
>CABSNS010000221.1:0-3022 GCA_902479105.1 uncultured Collinsella sp.
TCGGAGATGTGTATAAGAGATAGGCGATAGGGGAGGCGGCGACCTCGACCTTGTAGCTTCCGCGCCGGAGCTCGACGCCCTCGCCGTCGCTATCCACGTAGCGCACGGCGTCGACCTTCTTGCCGCGGTCTTCCTTGCCTGTAATATGAACCGGCAGCCTGCTCGCTCCCGCCGAGGTGTCCCAGCCCTGGGCCGAGACGCTAAAGCGCACGGCGTGCTTTGCCGCGAGCGCCTCCTGTTCGGCCGCCTGTCGAGCCTGCTCGGGGGCGTAGACGCCGAAGTAGTAGCCGGCACCGCCGCCCGCAGCGAGCAATGCGATCACGACGGCCGCGATCGCGAGGGGCCTCTTTGAGCGCTTGGCCTTCGCCGGCGCCGGTGCCGTCGGCTGCGCCTCGGCTGCCGGGGCGGGTTGATAGTCGCCCTGCGATTCGGCCGGGGCTTCATATTCGGCGGCAATGGGCTCGCCGCACACGGGGCAGAACCTGGTCCCGTCCTCGACCTTCGACCCGCAATTTCGGCAGAACATGGGCAAACTCCCCTCGAACGACGCCCGCGCGAAGGCCGGGCGCATCTCCTTCCGTCCTCATGCTAAGGGCGAACGCTCGCCCGTTGTTGCGCAACATTGGCGGGCCCCCTTGTGACCCATTCGTCAGCTTAAGTTGCGGTGGAATAGTTCCTGATTTGGCAGGATGAAGCCTCAACCAGGAACTATTCCACCGCAACTTCGTTTTGGCCTGCCGTCCGGAAACCGCATCCCAGTTTGAGCGTCGATTCCGGGACGTAGCTTCCGTAAGAGGCCTGCTTGGGAAACCATATCCCGTTTCGAGCCGGAATTCTGGGACGCAGTTTCCCCGAGAGGCCTCATCTGGAAACTGTGGCCCTGAACTCTCCTGCCTGACCCCCATTGCACCGATTTGTCGATTGAACATCGTTGTGTGTTCACGCTATCATGTAAGTTTAAAATTGGTTAGCCATGGCAAACGGTTAGCCATGGTGAACATAAATACAACGCCCTGCGGGCGCCGGGGGAGGAACACGGACGTGAAGCTCGATACGCTCGAGATCGGAAAAGACGCCGTTGTCGCATCGGTGGCATCGGACGATCAGGCACTCCGACAGCATATTTTGGACATGGGCCTAACGCCGGGCACCGAAGTCACCATGATGAAGTACGCCCCCATGGGCGATCCGCTCGAGATCCGCCTGCGTGGCTACGAGTTGACACTGCGCAAGGACGATGCCGCTCGCATCGAGCTCGTGGGTATTCACGACACCGATACGGGTCCGCGCGCTAACGCCGCAATCGGCACGACGGAGCATCCGGCCCTGGGCGAGGGGACGTATTCGCCCCGTGCGGCAAAGACGGCCGTGCCAGAGGGCGCGCCGCTGCACTTTGCCCTCGCCGGCAACCAAAACTGCGGCAAGACCACGCTGTTCAACCAGCTGACGGGCTCCAACCAGCATGTCGGTAACTTTCCCGGCGTGACGGTCGACCGCAAAGATGGCACCATCCGCAACCACCCCGAGGCAAGCGTTACCGACCTGCCCGGCATTTACTCCCTGTCGCCGTACACGGGCGAAGAGATTGTGAGCCGCCAGTTTATCCTGGACGAGCATCCCGACGCCATCATCGACATCATCGACGCTACCAACATCGAGCGCAATCTGTACCTGACGCTGCAGCTTATGGAGCTTGACCGCCCCATGGTCATCGCGCTCAACATGATGGACGAGGTGACGGCCAACGGCGGCGCCGTCGACGTCAACCTGCTCGAGAGCCTGTTGGGCGTGCCGGTTGTCCCCATTAGCGCCGCCCGCAACGAGGGCATCGGCGAGCTGGTGGATCATGCCCTGCATGTGGCGCGGTTCCGCGAGCGTCCCGGCCGCCTGGACTTCTGCGCACCCGATGGCTCGGACGGCGGTGCGTTGCATCGCTGCATCCACGGCATTGCCAACCTTATCGAGGACCATGCCGCGACGGCGCACATTCCCGTGCGTTTTGCGGCGACCAAGCTGGTTGAGGGCGACGAGTTGGTAACCGAGGCGCTTCACCTGGACCGCAACGAGCTCGACGCTATCGAGCACATCATTAGCCAAATGGAGGGCGAGGCCGGCACCGACCGCCTGTCCGCGCTGGCCGATATGCGCTTTAGCTTTATCGGCGACGTGTGCGGGCGCTGCGTCGTCAAACCGCACGAGAGCCGTGAGCACGTGCGCTCCGTCAAGATCGACCGCATCCTGACGGGTCGCTACACGGCCATTCCAGCGTTTCTGGTGATCATGGGCCTCGTCTTTTGGCTGACGTTTGGCGTGATCGGCGCGGCGTTGCAGGGACTCATGGAGGACGGTATCGCTGCCATCATCGCCTCGGCCGATGCGGGCCTCAAGGCGTTCGGCACCAACGACGTGGTGCGCTCGCTAGCTGTCGACGGCGTGCTTACGGGCGTGGGCAGCGTGCTGACCTTCCTGCCGATTATCGTCGTGCTCTTCTTGTTCCTCTCCATTCTGGAAGACTCCGGCTACATGGCGCGCGTGGCCTTTGTCATGGATAAAGTGCTGCGTCGCTTTGGCCTGTCGGGCCGCAGCTTCGTGCCTATGCTCGTCGGTTTTGGCTGCACCGTGCCGGCTATCATGTCGACCCGTACGCTCCCATCCGAGCACGACCGCAAGATGACGGTCATGCTCACGCCGTTTATGAGCTGCTCGGCCAAGCTGCCGGTCTACGGTCTGCTGTGCGGGGCGTTTTTCCCACAGGCGACGGTTCCCGCCATGGTCTCGCTCTATCTGATTGGCATTGCGATCGGTTGCATCGCGGCTTTGGTGCTCAACCGCACGGCATTTAAGGGCGACCCGGTGCCGTTTATCATGGAGCTTCCCAATTACCGTCTGCCGAGCGTCAAGACGACGGTGATGCTGGCATGGGATAAGGCCAAGGACTTTATTACCAAGGCCTTTACCATTATCTTTGCCGCTACCGTGGCCATCTGGTTCCTCCAGACGTTCGATATCCGCTTTAATGTGG
>CABSNS010000222.1:0-3008 GCA_902479105.1 uncultured Collinsella sp.
GTCAGATGTGTATAAGAGACAGCACCGAGATCTATCGCGAGACCAAGGACGGCGAGCGCGAGAGCTACAACCCGCCGCGCTACGACCTGGATTACGACTTTAATCTGACCATCCATGTCAACACGCCGTACTTTACCGAGATCAACCTGCGCGTGAACGACTCCACCATCGATCAGCGCGGCTCCATCGAATACCGCGAGGCCAAGCGCCAGGCAACCGAGGTCCGCGATGCGCTGGTGCAGCTGCGCCAGGAGACGCGCGACAGCGTCGTGGCCGCCAAGGCCCCCAAGACCGCGGTGACCTGCCCCTTCTGCGGAGCCACCACCATTCCCGATGCCAGCGGGCGCTGCGAATACTGCGGCGGCGCCATCGGCGCATAGCCCCCGGCACGGAAAGGACCGATCATGGCCTTCGAGAGCGTTAACTATCAGTGCCCTGCCTGCGGTGGCCCCTTGCATTTTGCAAGCGCCGAGCAAAAGCTCGTCTGCGACTACTGCGACTCGCGCTTTGAAGTCGAAGAAGTCGAGGCCCTCTATCGCGAGCGCCAGGACAAGGCCGACGCCAAAGCCGATGCGGCAGCCGCAACGCCCAAGCCCGTCGCCGACGACGCGGTGCAGGAGCTTGCCCAAAACGCCGGCTACATCTGCTCGTCGTGCGGCGCCGAGCTCGTGTCCGACGGCACCGTCGCCGTCACCACCTGCCCGTACTGCGGCAACTCCGCCGTGGCGCCCGGTCAGCTCTCGGGCGACTTCTCGCCCGACCTGGTGATTCCGTTTAAGCTCGGGCGCGACGACGTCACGGCCGCACTCAAGGAGCACTACAAGGGCAAGATCTTGCTGCCCAAGAGCTTTGTCACCGGCAACCACATCGACGAGGTCCAAGGTGTCTACGTGCCGTTTTGGCTCTACGGCGCCCGCGTGGATGGCGAAGTGTACTTTGACGCGACCAACGAGACCGTGACCGAGGAATCCGACCGCACCGTCACGACCACCGACCACTACGATGCCTATCGCAAGGGCAATATCTCGTTTAAGCGCGTGCCCGTCGACGGATCGTCCAAGATGCCCGACGGCCACATGGACGCCATCGAGCCGTTTGACTACGACGCACTGCGTCCGTTCTCGGTCGCATATATGCCCGGCTACATCGCCAACCGTTACGACGAGGACTGCGAGACCTGCAAGGCGCGCGCCGAGCGCCGCATGGAAGAAAGCACGATCTCGGCCCTGCGCGAGACCGTCGTCGATGAATACGACGATGCCACGGTCGAAAGCAAGCAGCTCGACTACACCTGGGAAGACAGCGACTACGCCCTGTTCCCCGTCTGGATGCTTTCCACCTCGTGGAACGGCAAGAGCTACCTGTTTGCCATGAACGGCCAGACCGGCCGCTTGGTCGGCGAGCTCCCCTGCTCCAAGCCCAAGCTCGCTATTGCCTCGGTGCTGTTCTTTGTGATCGGATTTATCCTCTCCCAGATCCTCTTTATGGGAGAGAACGCCTTCGATCCGGACTACCTCACCTTTGATATCGAGGGCATCCTCATCAACATCATCGCGCCGCTGATCATCGTGATTATCGGAGACGTGCTACTGGTAGGCCAGCTCAAGACGGCCAACGAAGCAACCCATGCCGATGAGTATTGTGGCGAGCTCGACCTGACCGAGAAGCACGACACCTTCAGCCACACCGAGACCACCGTTGTCATGAAAGACGACAAGGACGATTAGTCATTCTGACCAATAACCACCCGGCCTTTGACGAGAAAGGAAGATCACCATGGGACTCTTGAAAGCTGGATTGGGAGCTGCCGGCGGCGTCATGGCCGACCAGTGGAAGGAATTTATCTACTGCGAATCGATGCCTGCTGACGTCTTGGCCTGCAAGGGCAGCAAACGTACCGGCGGCCGCAGCTCCAACACGCGCGGCGAGGACAACGTCATCTCCAACGGCTCCGTCATCGCCGTCAACGACGGACAGGGCATGCTCGTGGTGCAAAACGGCAAGATCATCGAGGTCGCGCTGGAGCCTGGCGAGTTTGTCTTTGACACCGGCAGCGAGCCGAGCGTCTTTAGCGGCAACCTGGGCGATTCCATCAAGGAGACCTTCGCCAATATCGGCAGCCGCTTTACCTTTGGCGGCGACGCGGGCAAGGACCAGCGCGTCTACTTCATCAACACCAAGGAGATCATCGGCAACAAGTACGGCACCGCCTCGCCCGTGCCCTTCCGCGTGGTCGATAACAACATCGGCTTGGACGTTGACATCTCCGTGCGCTGCAACGGCGAGTATTCGTACCGCATCACCAACCCGCTGCTGTTCTACACCAACGTATGCGGCAACGTGACCGATAGCTACACGCGCGACAAGATCGACAGCCAGCTTAAGTCCGAGCTGCTCACCGCCCTGCAGCCCGCCTTTGCCAAGATCTCGGAGATGGGCATCCGCTACAGCGCCATCCCCGGCCACACCACCGAGCTCGCCCGCGCGCTCAACGAGATCCTCTCTGCCGACTGGCGTGACCTGCGCGGCGTCGAGATCGTGAGCTTTGGCGTCAACTCCATCGCCGCCTCGCAAGAAGACGAGCAGATGATCAAGGACCTGCAGAAAGCCGCGGTCATGCGCGATCCCACCATGGCGGCAGCCAACATTGCCAGCGCCCAGAGCGACGCAATGCGCGCGGCAGCCGCCAACCCCAACGGCGCGATGGCGGGCTTTATGGGCATGGGCATGGCAGGCGGCATGGGCGGCATGAACGCCAGCCAGCTGTTTGCCGCCGGCCAGGCACAGCAGCAGGCCGCCCCGCAGCCGGCTCCGGCTCCCGCCCCGGCTCCCGCCGCCGCACCTGCGGCAGGCGCATGGACCTGCAGCTGCGGCGCCACCAACACCGGCAAGTTCTGCTCCGAGTGCGGCAGTCCCGCGCCCGCCCCGGCACCGGCCAAGTGGTTCTGCCCCAACTGCGGCAGCGAAAACGGCGGCAAGTTCTGCAGCAACTGCGGAACGCCCCGACC
>CABSNS010000223.1:0-3004 GCA_902479105.1 uncultured Collinsella sp.
ATGTGTATAAGAGACAGATATAATAGGGATGCTTAGGTGTTAACTATACTTTCTTTTATACTCAACCAAGTTGGAAAGGAGGTTCCATGATTCCCAAATACGAGGCGATAGCTGCAGATATTCGTCGCACTATCGAGGATGGCGCTCTTAAACCGGGCGACAAGCTTCCTACCGTCGTTGAGTTCTGCAAGCTCTATAACGTTTCCAAAATCACCGTCAAACGGGCTATTGAACAAATCACCGAAGAAGGTCTTATTACCAGCCGGCGTGGATCGGGTACCTACGTTAAGGACACGGCGGGGCTTCCCGGCCAGGCGTTTTTCCAGGGCAAAAACGACCGTACCCAGGGTTTTTCGTATGAGCATCGCGGGGAGAAGGTGACCTCGGTGGTCTACGATTTCTCGATCGTTAATCCACCAGCGGACATCGCAGCCCAGCTGGGAATTGCCGAGGATGACTTTGCCTATCACGTCGTGCGCGTGCGTCAGGCCGATGAGAAGCCCATCGTTATCGAGTACACCTACATGCCCCTCGAGCTGATTCCAGGCCTTAAAAAGAAGGACCTGTACGGATCGGTCTACCGCTTCATCCGCGAGCAATGTGGGCTGAAGATTTCGAGCTTCCACCGTACCATTCGCGCCGTGGCAGCAACCGAGGAAGAAGCCGAGCGTCTGGACACCAAACTTGGCTCTCCCCTGCTCGAGCTCACCCAGATTGGCTTTTTGGACAGCGGCGCCGCCTTTGAGTATTCGATCTCGCGCAACGTTGGCGATCGCTTTGAGTTGCACAACGTAACGTTGGCATAGGTTTTTTTATAGTCACGCGGGCGCTCGTTTTGAGCCGTCTTACGCGGCACCCGCACAACCTTATGGGAGTATGCACATGTCCGATTTGATTAAACTCACGCCGATCTTCCACGAGAAGATCTGGGGCGGCCGCCAGTTGGAGACCGTGTTTGGCTACGACATTCCCGAGGGTCCCATCGGTGAGTGCTGGGCCATCTCGGCCCATCCCAACGGCGACTGCCAGATTGCGGAGGGACCGTACGCCGGCCACACGCTGTCGTGGCTGTGGGCCGAGCACCGCGAGCTCTTTGGCAACTGCGAGGGCAAGGAGTTCCCGCTGCTCATCAAGATTCTGGACGCCAAGGACGACCTTTCGATCCAGATTCATCCCAACGACGAGTACGCCGCCAAGCACGAGAACGGCAGCCTGGGCAAAACCGAGTGCTGGTATGTACTGGACTGCGAGCCCGGTGCCACGATCATCGTCGGCCAGCGCGCGCACGACCGCGCCGAGGCCGCGCAGATGATCGAGGGGGGCCGTTGGGACGAGATGCTCAACGTGCTGCCGATTCACAAGGGAGACTTTTTCCAGATCGACTCCGGCACCGTTCACGCCATCAAGACCGGCACGCTGATTCTGGAGACGCAGCAGTCGAGCGACGTGACATATCGCCTGTACGACTACGACCGCCCCGGCACCGACGGAAAGCTGCGCCCGCTGCACATTGAGCAGAGCCTCGACTGCATCGACTTTGATGCTCAGGCTCCGACCGACGGCACGGTGACCGCGCCCGAGGTGGACGGCGTGACCGAGCTCGAGTCCAACCCCTGCTACACCGTCGATCGCGTGCGCGTCAACGGCAGCAAGACCCTCGACCAGCGCTGGCCCTTCATGTGCCTGTCGGTCATCGACGGCGAAGGTACCGTCTGTGGCGACCCCGTCCACAAGGGAAGCCACCTGCTGGCCCCGAGCACCGTGGACCAGATCGAGCTCGAGGGCAAGATGGAACTGATCGTCTCACATCTGTAGATCGCACCAACAACCCAAACGCAACAAGGGGCTCCCCCGTCCACCAACGGGGGAGCCCCTTGTCCATATATATCAGCCCACCCGGCTCTCCAGACCAAAAAACGAACGAGCAGAGCGACGTTCACAGGCAACGTTATCTAAGGACCTGGGCGGGCGTATGGGGCAACATCGATCGCGAGTTCCGCACGCAAAGGAGGCCACTTAATGTGGCCTCCGTCTTGCGCAGGACTGCCCGAGCAGGCGATGTTGCCCCATACGCCCGTCCAGGTCCGCCGGGATCACGACAGCTTGACGATCGGAGCAAAACCCTTCATCAGCTTTTTGGTCTGGCCGGTCTTTTCGAATTGGACCTCGATCATGTCTCCAGCGACCGAGATCACGGTACCCGTGCCAAAGGTCTTGTGGCTCACGGTATCGCCTGCGGCAAAGTCCTGCGACGCGCTAGCGCGATCGACCTTGCGCTCCACCGTCGGCGACACCTTAGACGACGGCTTTTTGGCTCGCGGCGCGCCCGAGCCAAAGGTCGAGGCAACACGGCCGGCGTCGGGCGAAACCCCACGATGGCGCTCGGTCCCGTAACTGCTGCCGCCAAAGAAGTCGTCAAAGCTCGATCCGCCGCGCGAACCGGAACCGCCGGTCGAACGCGTATGCGAACCGAACACCTTGCCGCCATACATATCCGAGCCCATGCCCGAGCCAAAGGTGCCGTGACGGTCGCCGCGCTTCTCCCAGCCCGTGCCCTCAAAACCGGCAGAGCCGATACCGCTAAACTCGATATCCTCAAACGGAATCTCGTTGAGGAAGCGCGAGCGCGGGTTGGCAGAGGTCGAACCGTAGGTGCGACGCGTGGCCGCATAGGTCAAGAACAGTCGCTTACGGGCACGCGTGATGGCAACATAGGCCAGGCGACGCTCCTCCTCGAGCTTGCCCGGATCATCGCTGCCGCCAAAGTCGTGCACGTGCGGGAAGATGCCCTCCTCCATGCCGGCCACGAACACCGCCGGGAACTCCAGGCCCTTGGCGGAGTGGATGGTCATCATGGTGATGGCATGCGTCTCGCCGGCCAAAGAATCCAAGTCGGAGCGCAGGGCCAGCCACTCCATGAGTGCCGGCAGCGCCTTGCAGGTGAGCGGACCGTAGGCTGTCTCTTATACACATCTCCGAGCCCACGAGACTCCTGAGCATCTCG
>CABSNS010000224.1:0-2981 GCA_902479105.1 uncultured Collinsella sp.
GTCTAGACCCTCGCGGAGCAGGTTGATGCCAACGAGAACATCAATCTTTCCCTCGCGCAGCGTTCGCAGAATCTCGACGCGGTCCATCGTCGCTGTATCGGAGTGCATGTAATTGACCTTAATGCCGGCATCAAGAAGATGGTCGGTCAGGTCCTCGGCCATGCGCTTGGTGAGCGTGGTCACCAGCACGCGCTCCTTACGCGCCACGCGCTCGCGAATCTCGTCCTCAAGATCGTCAATCTGCCCACGAACCGGACGCACATCGATCTTGGGGTCGAGCAGGCCAGTCGGACGAATAATCTGCTCAACGTCGTTCTGGCTAACCCGCAGCTCATAGTCGCCCGGCGTGGCCGAAACGTAGATGAACTGGGGAATCCTCGCCTCAAACTCATCGAAACGAAGCGGGCGGTTATCGAGTGCCGAAGGCAGACGAAAACCATGCTCCACCAGCGTCACCTTACGCGAGCGATCGCCTTCGTGCATGCCGCGGATCTGCGGCACCGTTACATGGCTCTCGTCGATGATACAGAGCATGTCCTTAGGAAAGTAATCGATCAGGGTAAACGGCGGCTCGCCCGGTTTTCGACCGTCCAGATGACGCGAGTAGTTCTCGATACCGTTACAAAAACCCATGGTCTCGAGCATCTCGAGATCATAATCGGTGCGCTGCTGCAGACGCTGTGCCTCGAGCAGCTTATCAGTCGCCTTGAGCTCGGCCACACGCTTCTCGCACTCTTCACTGATTGATTTCAGAGCCGCTTTGACCTTAGGCTTCTCAGTCACGTAGTGCGAGGCCGGCCACACGGGAATGGCCTCGTACTCACGTAGCATCTCGCCGGTGACCTCGTCGATCTCGGCAATCAGCTCAACCTCGTCGCCAAAGAACTCAAACCGCAACGGATGCACGGCATAGGGTGGATACACGTCGACGACATCGCCGCGCACGCGGAAGGTGCCACGTGCCAAATCATAGTCATTGCGATCGTACTGGATATCGATAAGCGCATGGATAAAGTCATCGCGCTCGAGCGGCACCTTCTTGTCGACGTTCGGGGCTAGGCCAGCATAGTCCTCGGGAGAACCAATGCCATAGATACACGAGACCGATGCGACGACGATCACATCGCGTCGGGATAGCAGCGATGCAGTCGCCTGATGACGCAGCATCTCGACCTCTTCGTTAATCGAGGAATCCTTCTCGATATACGTATCGCTTTGCGGCACATACGCTTCGGGTTGATAGTAATCGTAGTACGACACAAAATAGACCACGGCGTTGTCAGGGAAGAATTCCTTGAGCTCGCTCGCGAGCTGAGCAGCAAGCGTTTTGTTGGGAGCCATGACCAGCGTCGGCTTCCCCAGGGCCTCAATAGTCTTAGCCATCGTGAAGGTCTTGCCCGAACCAGTCACGCCCAGCAAAACCTGATAGCGATCTCCGTTCCTCACGCCCTGCACAAGCGACTCAATGGCCTTAGGCTGGGAACCAGCGGGCTCGTATGGAGACACGACCTCAAACGGCACCTCAGAGCCCTCAACGCCAAAACGTTTGAGCTCTCCTCCAACACGCTCAACTTCAAATTCCGCCATGGATACTCCTAACTCATATATCTGCAGTATACGCAGGCGGCAGGCATAGTCCTATACGAACCGATCGGGATAGAGGGTCTTGTAGCGAACCCAGGCATTATTGACACGAATCAGATACGCCTGCGTCTCGGGAAAGGTGATTGCATTATGAAGCGACGTGCTCTGCTGCGCCCATCCGTCGACATTGCCCATGCCGGCGTTATAGGCGGCAATGGCGCTGTCAGTCGACCCGTTAAAATACGTTAGAAGATACGAAAGATACGCACAGCCAAACTCGATGTTCGTAGCGGGATCGTTAAGGTCGTCGGCTGAATACTCACTACCATCGACAAGACCCTTGGCAATCATATCCTGGGCAGTCTCGGGCATCAGATGCATCAATCCCTGAGCGCCTTGATTCGACTCTGCCTCGGGATCCCAATTCGATTCCGACTTTATGACAGCACACACCAGATACGGATCAAGATTGTGCGAAATGCTCGATTGCTTTACGTACGCCTCGTAGTCAATTGGATACAGAGGCTTAAAGAAGGCGGCAGGAGCATACGAGTAGACGAGCGAAATAAGGCCGAAGACGAAAATAACGGCAAGTGGCGCCACGCGATACCACGTAAAGAAACGTGTCTTAGGCATCGGCCTCATCCCTATCCACTACATCCCCGAAGCCATGGCGCGCAAGCCATGCATCCAGTTGTTCACAGAGTGAATTGTCGCCTGCCGTATTATCGATTACCGTCGTAGCGAGATTGCAAAGCGAAGCCTCATCAGGTTGGCATGCAGAGCGAGCATCAAAATCAGAGGACTCCATACCACGATGAATAGCACGCTCACGACGAACTGCTAAAGGAGCGCTGATAGCCAGAATTTCATCAGCCAGGCCAAAAGCATCCTCAAAACCAGTCGGGGCAGAAACCTCGACAACCGCAAAGGGGTAACGGGGGGACGAAACCGTACAGCAGACCGGATCAAGGATCCTCAGCGAAAGCTGCTCAATGAGAACAGGGTGCACAATGCTATTGAGCCTTGCAACCGCATCAGGAGAAACAAAGGCGCGAGAAGCGAGGATGTTACGTCGAACGCCGCCCTCCCCGTCCAGAATGTCCCAACCGAATTCTTCCGCGAGGGCATTGACGATATCGGAGCCTGGCACATACAGCGATTTGGCAAGCTCGTCCAGATCGATAAGCATGGCGCCATGAGATTTGAGATAGCGGCAGGCAGTCGACTTACCCGAAGCAATATTGCCCAAGACAAAAACGGTAAACATCAAGTCCTCCCTAACGCCAATGGGAGTTATTATCGCGCAAATACAAAAGAAGGACTCAAAATACAGCCAAACAGTAAGACAAGCTAAACGAAAGCGAGTGCTTGTATTACCTGTCTCTTATACACAT
>CABSNS010000225.1:0-2980 GCA_902479105.1 uncultured Collinsella sp.
ACGTTTCCGCTGTTCGGTATAGGGATGGGGAGCTCCGTTCAATAGATCGGTATCTAGAGCAGAACGCTGCGAATATGGACGTCGAGGGCAAAGCGGCCCTGGAAGACATGCGGGATGCTCTTTCGGGTTTCGTGTACGCGCCTATGCCTGCGGAGGGGTTTCGAAGCCTTGCGACGTACGAGCGCGCTCGAGGTGAGCTGGGCGCGGCAGATGCGACTCTCCTGCAATCGATCGGAATCGAGCCGGAGACTCCTTCTCGTGCGGAGGCTTGCGCCCTTCTGCTTGAGTCGATCGCGAGCTTGCCGGACCCCAAGGTTTACGAGTTAAGTACGAAGATGCCCCCATTAATCCTCCTTTCGTATCTCCAGGCAGCGCTTCCCTCCTTATTTTTGCTGTTGCCCGTGGTTGTCACATCGCTCGCGTGCACCCACCTGCAGTGTCGTTCCCTTCTGGTTCTCCAGATCCCCGCAACAGCGCATGTGCGTTTTCTGACGGCTGTTGCGCTGGCTCTCCTGCTTGGCTTGGTGCTGCTTTTGGTGTCGATGGTTCCCGCTGTCGTTGTGTCCGTGATTAAGAACGGTGCGGGTGGATCGGAGTATCCCGTCGCTCTCATTCGGGCGGGAGCTTCGACAACGTCCATGGTGGGGGAGGCGGTGTTGTGCAGTATTCCGTTGCTGGTCATGGCATACGGCGTGATTTCCGTCGTCGCTGCGTTGACAGCAGCGATTAGCCGCAACCCCGTTGTCACCGGAATGGTTTGCGCGGTTCTCTTGGTGTTGGGTTCGTTGAGCGCTCATGTTGAAAGCGTGGGCATGGGCGTCGCGCTGCTGGCTCCATTCGCCTCGTTTGATCCCGCTTCCCAGGTGGGGACGATTGGGTTCCTTGGGCGAGGGACGAACGCGATGCCTTTTGGAGAGGTCGTCGGCGCATCGGGCGCTCTGCTGGTGGTCTTGGGCGCCGTATCTCCGTTGATGGTGCGCCTGAGTGTTCCAAAGATCGAAAGGGGATGATCTCGATGATTGACCTTCAAACGCTGACGATCTCTTATGGAAAGAAGGTGCTCGTAGATTCGGTGAACGCTGAGTTTGCCCCGGGTACGGTCTACGGTCTCGTCGCTCCGAACGGGCATGGAAAGACGACGTTGCTGCGTGCGATGGCAGGTTTGCCGGGTCCTCGCGTGGACGGGAGCATCGTTCTGGATGAGGTGCAGGGTACGGGTGCGAGAGAGGTCCGTTCTATGATCTTCTATGCACCTGGTGAGGGGACGCTGCTGTATCCCGGATTGCGTGCGGAAGATCACCTCAAGATGGTTTGCGATATGTGGCCGCATGCTCGCGATATCGAAGAGATAGTGGAACAAACGCAGATAGGCGAGTTCGCGAAGATGAGGATCCGCACTCTGAGCCAGGGCATGAAGCAGCAGCTTACCCTGGCGATTGCGTATGCGACGGGCGCGCGGTACCTTCTATTAGATGAGCCCATGAACGCGCTCGACCCCAGCAGGGTGGACTTGCATTCCGAGATTCTCAGGAAGCTGGCCGATTCTGGTACGTGCATCATCATGTCATCCCACATCTTGGATTCGGTCGATAGGCTGTGCGATGAGATCCTGTTTTTGAAGGATGGGAGGCTCATTAGAAGCATTCCGCAAGATGATGCTGCGCCGAAGTCTCCTGGATCCCATTTCGCAAAGCCTGCCGGACGCGCCGAGGGTGCGCTAAGCACGTATCGGCGACTCTACGAAAAGGGCGGGTAGAAATGCAAGTTAAAAATCTATGTGGCCAATGTGATACCGTTGAACCCGCATATCGATACCGCTCAGCCATTCGCCTCGCCCCCGTCGCACGCATCTTCATTCGGTCTGTTACTTTTAATCTAACGATTCTTTGAGGAATGCAGGTGCTTCTGAATGTACTGTCGACTTCTTCTCAAACTAATCCTAAGAGACAAGGCCGTATGGATTTGTACGCTCGTTCTCGCTGCAGCCTTTTCCGTCCCCATTGCGTTCAATTCACCCATCTACGGGCCCTTCTTTATGAAACAGGGCATGCAGAGCTTTGTCGACGCATTCAATACGCGCGCGCCCCAGGCCAGCGGCACAGACCTATCTCCAGAGCAGCAAAATGACGCGGAGCTTGCAAGATACGCGAACGCCGCCCTTGCCGCTCAAACCGACGCCGCCTTTCTCGATTCTGCCGAGAGCTACTACGCGCTCATGGACGAAGGCTTCCAATCCGGATCCATCGTGGGAGACCGAGAGACCAATGACGCAGCGCTCGCATATTGCCGTGCCCTGAGCAGCTCCGGCATCACGGATATCCCGGCCTCCGCAAACGACCTGCCATTCCTTTCCTTCCTGCCTTACGCCATTGCCACGGCGCCGTCTTTCCTTCCCTTCATCCCCTTCCTTCTCTCGTCGATACTCGTGCTCGGCGCCACAAGGCCCGGGACCCTGGCGGCGAAGGCGCCCGTGCCCAAATTCCGGCGCCTTATTCAGATCGTGTTTTCGATAGTCGCCGCGGGGACCGCGATGCTCCTCGCCGGCCTCGCACCCGGGGGCATTTACGCCTTGGTCCTAAACGGCTTCGGGCAAATTGGGTACCCGATCGCCTTCTTCCATGACGGCGCGCTTACCACCACGACCGCGGGAAACGTCTTCACAGCCCTGCTTCTCGCGCTGCTCGCGGGCGGAACCTTGATATCCGTTTGCTCCGCCGTCCTATCGACCGCAACGAGGCGCGTCCTCGCGGGCCCCCTTACCTCCGCGCTGCTTGTCGCGGCCCCGGCATTCCCGTTACTGTCCGATTCGGCACTGGAACATAGCGCCGCGCTCAATCTCCTGCCGCTGGCCGTATTCTCGCCTATCGAGGCAACGGGTTACGTAGGATGCTTCCCGACAGAATTCATTGGCTCCGGTTCAGGCAGCGCATCGATGCTTGCCGTGGCCCTGGCACTGTCTCTTATACACATCTGACGCTGC
>CABSNS010000226.1:0-2964 GCA_902479105.1 uncultured Collinsella sp.
CGTGGGCTCGGAGATGTGTATAAGAGACAGGGTCAGCACAGCGTGCTGCTCTCGAGCCACATTACGTCCGACCTCGATCGCGCCGCCGACCGCGTCATCTGCATCGATAACGGCTCGATTATTTTTGACCTGCCGCGCGAGGACATTACCGACCGAGCCGGCATCACCCACTGCACCCAAGCACAGGCCGCCGAGCTTATGGCTTGCGTCGAAGGTGCCCGTGCCGTCCACCACGCCTATAGCGTGGACGTGCTCGTGCCCAACCGTCGCGAAACGCTCGAGGCCTTCCCCGAGATTCCCAGCGATCGGGCAACCATTGATGACTATCTTCGCCTCATGCTGAAAGGAGCTTCGAAATGAAACGCGCCTTTATGTCCGAGCTCGCCATCGCTCGCTCGCTTATCCCGAGCATTGCAGGCGTCGGCCTGTTCATGTTCGTCGTGCTGACCCTTGCCAACGCGACAGACGGCGATTCCGGCATGAGCGCCGGCGCCTGTGCGGTCAGCGCAATGTCGCCCATCATGGTCATGAACTCGCTGGCCGGCTTCGACAATCAAAACGGATAGGAGCGTTATCGGGCAACGCTGTCTCTCACGCGCAAAGACATTATTTGCGCACGCTACCTGAGCATCATTGTCTTCTCGGCTGTCATGGCGTGCGCCGCCGCGCTTCTGAGCATCGTCTCCATCCCGCTATTCAACAGCGTGGGCATCCCCTCGACGGGACAGACGGTCTTTGAGATCGCTATAGCCTCGGCAGCATCGATGCTCATCTCCCTCATGATGGTGTTTTTGGCACAGCCGCTGTTCTTCCGATTTGGACACATGGAGGCGCTGCGCCTATCCGTCGGCCTGTTTGCCCTGCTCTGGTGCCTTGCCATTGCCACGTTGAGCTCCTCCAACCCCATCAGCAACTGGCTTATGTCGATTTCCGGAGCGAATCCCGACCCTTCCGTTCTGGGCTGTCTGTGTGCGGGAATTGCCGTGCTGGCCCTCGCACTATGTGCAATCAGCTGCACCGTCAGCACCAAGGTTTATCGAGCACGCGACCTGTAATCGACAGCTAAAAAAGCTTAGGTGGTACCCCGCTTATTATTTCAATGAAACAAGGCGGCATAGCGTCACCACCGCCCCTCACAGCAGGCCGTCTAGTTCTTGGCAACCAAAAAGACACCGTCAGCATATCGAAGGTGAATACTTTTCCGAGAAGTGAACGAGTAAAATCAGTGCCCTGTAGCATCGACATTTTTAAGGACTCAATTCCTGCGGTTTTTGTCTAAGAATCCTGCAGTTTTGTTCGAAAAAAGTGTGCATGTTCCAGGGGTCCAGATTTACTCGTTCACTTCGCGGAAAACCATTCACCTTCGATTCGAGCCTTAACCAAATGCCCTCTCGAACTATGGCCCCTGTCTCACCACAGCGATATCAAAGCTTCATGGCGGGACGGTATCATCGGACGAGCGCCGTAAATCTGGCGCGGTCGTTCTTTGGGGAGGCATTTCACCCGTGTCGTAGGTCGCAGCAGCATTTGCGTCAGCATTCTTTGCCGGCATCACATCTGTCCTGGCCAAATGCGGCATCAAGCAGACCGACTCCGATGTCGCGACGGCCATTCGCACCTGCGTGGTGCTCGTTTTCGCCTGGGCAATGGCGGGCATTTCTGGATCCATTGGAACCATCGGCAGCATCGAACCCAGATCTTGGCTCTTTCTCGTCCTCTCGGGACTCGCTACCGGCGCTTCGTGGATCTGTTACTTTAAGGCGTTGGGCATCGGAGACGTCAATAAGGTCGTACCGGTCGACAAGATGAGCACCGTACTCGCTGCGCTGATTGCCATCGTGCTTTTTGGCGAGACGAGCAACCTTGCGGTTAAGCTCGTGGGAACCGCTGTCATCACCCTCGGCACGTTTTTAATGATCGAGAAGAAGCAGTCTGCCGGACCCGAGCAGCAGCAAGACCGGACCTGGCTCGCTTACGCCCTCGGCGCCGCCGTGTTCGCGGCACTCACCTCCGTCCTTGCCAAGATCGGCATCGAAGGCGTCGAGTCAAACCTGGCCACGGCAATCCGCACCTGCGTGGTACTGGTTATGGCATGGGCGATCGTGGCAGCCAAGGGAAAACTGGATCAGGTCGCGCACGCTGACCGGCGCGAACTCACATTTCTCGCAACATCGGGCATCGCGACCGGAGCATCGTGGCTGCTCTATTACTACGCCATCGCCACAGGCCAGGTGAGCGTCGTGGTGCAGATCGACAAACTATCGATTGTCGTATCAGTACTATTTGCGCGCCTGACATTCAACGAAAAACTCTCACGACGCAGCGTCATCGGTCTCGCCCTCATCGTACTGGGCACCGCCGCGCTCGCAGTTTGGAAGTAGCGCGGCCAGCAGCCGCTACATCCTCACACCTGGCTTGGGATGCCTGTACTGGCCGTGGAAGGCCGTGCGCTTACCGTGCGAGATGGCAAATTTGGGACAACAGTGCAGGCAACGAAGGCAGGCTGCGCACTCCGGCTTTGTCCAGACGGGAAGGCCGTCGCGCATCTCAATCGCCGCCATGGGGCAGCGCTTGGCACACAGACCGCAGCCGATGCAGCGATCGGCATCGACGGCAAACTTGCTCGTCTGTTGCATGCGCGGCAGCCCAATTGCGTGATACGCGCACGATGCAAACAGAGGCACGCGATGGCGCATCATGTTGCCCGCGCGGCGTGCCCGCACCGCCTCGATCTCGGCATCAATCTGCGCCTCGGCAGCTCTATTGATACCCTCAACCTTTTGAGGGTCAGACAGGTCGAAAACAGGCGTCCAGGTATCGGGCATCTTGACGCTCATCGCCGCATCTAACTCGAGCCCACGCTCGTGTAGCAGATCGCGGGCGAACTTGGCCGATTGCCCGGTCGTCGAACCATATGTCGAGACATAGAACGTATAGGGGCTGTCTCTTATACACATCTGACGC
>CABSNS010000227.1:0-2951 GCA_902479105.1 uncultured Collinsella sp.
CGCGGGGAATGGAGCTCACCAGGTTGGTGAGACTAAAGGCAACCTCATCTGCCGTGAGGCCGAGCGCGTCGCGGTTTTTGGTGGCCAGATCGATGGCGCGCGGCTCGATATCGGTGGCGGTGCAGGTAACGTGGCCGCGGCGCTCCCAGGCAAGAGAGAGCGAGATGCAACCCGTGCCGCAGCCGACCTCGAGAACGCGGGCGATACGGGGCTCGGCTGGGGCAGGCGCAGCGGCATCCTGAGCCGAAGCCGTCTCCTGGCCGGCACCCTCGATGGCGATGCCGTATTCGTCGAGCTCGGGCTCGGCGGCTTCCGTGGCTTCGACTTCTGCTGCTTGCGCGGCGGCTTCCTCGGCCTCGCGGTCGGCCAGCTCCTCGGCATAGGCGCGGCTGCCCAATACGTCGCCGCCTAGCGCCGCCTCATCGGCAGCCGTCAGGTTAGCGGCACGGCGCTCGGCGGCCGCGCGTTCGTCTGCCAGCGCGGCCTCGGCCTTGCGTGCCTCCTCGACCTCATCGTTCCAAGGCAGCTCCACGCGCTGACGGGCAGCAGCCTCGGGGCTCAGCACCTCGGCATCCAGATAATTGAGGATTTCCTCGACGAGCATCTCGGTCTCGGGGCGCGGAATGAGCACGCCGGGGGCGCACGCGACGTCGATCATGCGAAACTGCGTGCTGCCGGTGATGTACTGCAACGGTTCACCTTTAGCGCGACGAACAACGGCCGCGTGCATGGTCTCGAGCTGCGCCGCATCGAGCGTCTCGTCCATACGCATATATAAGTCGATGCGCGCCAGACCCGTGGCAGCGCAGAGCAGCCACTCGGCAGAAAGTCGGGGGTGTTCCTCGCCGCGCTCGGCCAGGTACTCCTTGGTCCACTCGAGACAACGCTTGATGGTCCAGATCTCGTTTGCCATGGGGTCCTCCCCTCTTAAGCGCCGGGCGGCGCGCGAATGTCGGAGCAGATTGTAAGCGAGGCCAGCGCTTGGCAAGGGACGATTGAAGGCGATTATCGAGAATCAGCCCAGAATTTTGCACCGAGCTCGCTCAAAGTGTTCATTCGCCGACGTCTAGATTTGCATTCGTCAAGCTTTTGGCAAGGTTGCCCCAAAACTAACCAATATCTAACCAAACGCTTGCCACATCGCTTGACGCGCGACGCGTCAAAAATCGCCCCACGACTTCTTGGACGATTTTTCGAGCAATATTTCCAATAGCAGATGCACACCGTTAATTGCTTTAAGCAGGTAGACAGTTTAACGGCCATCAAAGCCGATCGAACAACATCTCAAAGCAATAAGCCCAACCAAGCCGTTTAAGAACGTCCCCAATGACCACCTCTAAGGCGCCGCAGGTTGAGCATACCGCATCCGGAACAAGGCAACGCCGCAGGTAGAGAACGGACAGCGAGCGGGTCGCATTTGAGACAAGGTGACGTGAAACGAAAGGGCGCTGACCTTCTGGTCGCGCCCTTGAAGTTGAACGTCAGATTGTCCAAATGCGGCCCGCGCAGCGTTGGCTGGTCCGCCGTTCGGTAGAACGGCGGAACCTAAACTGCCTGTGCCAGCTTCTCGGCTCGCTCGGCGGCGGCGAGCGCCTCGATCACGGTGCCGAGCTGATCGCCCAGAAGGACGCCGTTGTAGGTGGAGTTGAAACCGATGCGGTGATCGGTCACGCGGTCCTGGGGCTGGTTGTAGGTACGGATCTTCTCGGAACGGTTGCCGTGGCCGATCTGGCTCTGGCGCTCGGCACCGAGCTCGGCCTGCTGCTTCTCGAGTTCCATCTCGTACAGACGGGCGCGCAGCATCTGCATGCAGACCTCGCGATTCTGAATCTGGGAGCGCTGCTCCTGCGACTGCACCACGGTGTTGGTGGGCAGGTGGGTGATGCGCACGGCGGAGTAGGTGGTGTTAACGCACTGACCGCCAGGGCCGGAGGCGCAGTAGGTGTCGATGCGCAGGTCGGACTGGTTGATCTGGACGTCGATCTCCTCGGCCTCGGGAAGTACGGCGACGGTAGCCGTGGAGGTCTGAATGCGGCCCTGGGACTCAGTCTTGGGAACGCGCTGGACGCGGTGCACGCCGGACTCGAACTTCATGACGGAGTAGACGCGGTCGCCCTCGACCTTGAACTCGATGGACTTAAAGCCACCGGCCTCGCTGGGGCTGGAATCGAGCACGGTAGTCTTCCAGCCGCGCGACTCGCAAAAGCGCTGGTACATCTTGTACAGATCGCCGGCGAAGATGGCCGCCTCGTCGCCACCGGCGGCGGAGCGGATCTCGACGATGGTGTTCTTGTCGTCGTTGGGGTCGCTCGGGATGAGCATGTACTTGATGTCTTCCTCGAGCTGGGGAAGCTTGGCCTCGTTTTCGGAGATGTCCATCTGGAGCATCTCCTTCTCATCGGCATCGGTGGTATCGTGCAGCATTTCCTTGGCAGCCTCGATGTCATCGAGCGCGCCGATGTACTCGCGCGAGGCGGCAATGAGGTCGGACTGGTGCGCGTACTCCTTGTTGAGACGCGTGAACTCCTTGATATCGGAGGCGACGGCCGGGTCGGAAAGCTTCTTCTCGAGCTCCTCGTAGGCCTTGATGATCTTTTCGAGCTTGTCGCGCATGACGGACTCCTTTATATGCGTGAAGGCGAAAATCGGCAGAATTGATGGGGCGCGGGGCGCCGCTGCGGGGGTAAGTCCAGCTAGAGCATGTCGATCTTCAGATACATGCGCATCCCTTCGCGTATGGGGTACATAGTTGCGGTCTAACCCATACATGATAGCGTGCGCAGGCAAACCTGCATATAACCCGCACGGAATGAGCGGACGTAGCCGTTGGGGACATTCCTTTACGACTAGTCGTTTAAGAACGTCCATTACAGTCGAAATTGTCAGCCTGGGACCATCTCGGGCTACGATTGAGGCGCGCCCAGAACGGGCCGCCGACCGGGCGCCCGCGC
>CABSNS010000228.1:0-2949 GCA_902479105.1 uncultured Collinsella sp.
GAGATGCTCAGGAGTCTCGTGGGCTCGGAGATGTGTATAAGAGACAGCCTGCATGCCAACCCGCAGTCGGCTTCCTCCGCGTCTTCTGACAAGGAGCTGGAACAGACTGCCGAGTCTCTTCAGTCCACCTTGCTGGAGTTTGGTCGTAGTGCCCGCGTGGTCGGCTGGATCGCCGGCCCCACGGTGACGACCTTTAAGCTGCAACCTGGCGAGGGCGAGCGCGTGAGCAAGATTTCGAGCCTCGAGGACGATATCGCGCTTTCGCTCGCTGCCCAGTCGGTGCGTATCTTTGCCCCGATCCCCGGCACCTCGCTCGTGGGCATCGAGATTCCCAACCGCAAGCGCCAGAACGTCAACCTGGGCGACGTGCTGCCCTATGTGAAGGGCGGTCCGCTCGAGCTCGCCATCGGCCGCGACGCCGAGGGCACGCCGGTCGTCGCCGACCTTGCCAAGATGCCCCACCTGTTGATTGCCGGTACCACGGGTTCCGGCAAGTCGGTCATGATCAACTCCATCATCACGACCCTGCTCATGCGCGCCCTTCCCGAGGACGTTCGCCTGATCATGGTCGACCCCAAGCGCGTCGAGCTTGCGGGCTATAACGGTCTGCCGCATCTTTACGTGCCTGTAGTGACCGAGCCCAAGCAGGCCGCGAGCGCTCTGCAATGGGCCGTGTCCGAGATGGAGCGTCGCCTGAAGGTCTTCGAGCGCCTTAACGTTCGTAAGATTTCGACCTATAACGAAAAGCAGGCCGCCGGCGAGTTTGAGCATTACGACAACCCGCCGCAAAAGATGCCCTACTTGGTCATCATCATTGACGAGCTCTCGGACCTGATGATGGTCGCCGGTAAGGATGTCGAGGCCTCGATCGTGCGTATTGCTCAGCTGGGCCGTGCCGCCGGTATCCACCTTATCGTGGCCACGCAGCGCCCGAGCTCCAACGTGGTGACGGGCCTCATTAAGGCCAACATCACCAACCGTATCGCCTTTAACGTTGCCACGGGCATCGACTCGCGCGTCATCATCGACCAGATGGGTGCCGAAAAGCTCACCGGTTTGGGCGACATGCTGTTCTCCAAGGTCGACTGGGGCAAGCCTCGCCGTATCCAGGGCTGCTTTGTCTCGGACGACGAAATCAACGAGATTGTCGAGTTCGTCAAGTCGCAGAGCGAGCCCGACTACCACGAGGAGATCCTGTCTGCCGTGGCGCCCGCTTCCATGTCCATGGCGGGTGGCGGCGGCATTGTCCGCACCGGAGTCGCCGAGCCGCAAGACGATGATCCGCTCATTTGGGAAGCCGCCCATATTGTGGTGGAATCGCAGCTTGGCTCCACATCTGGCCTGCAACGTCGTCTGAAGGTTGGCTATGCGCGTGCCGGGCGTATTATGGACATGCTGGAAGAAAAGGGTGTCGTCGGCCCGCCCGACGGTTCTAAGCCGCGCGAGGTCCTGTTGGACGAGGAGGGGCTTGCCGCGCTGGAGTCTGTCGACGCCGAGATGGCACGTGAAGATCGTGAGTTTGGAGGATTCTGATGGCTGCACGCTTTGGTGACATGCTGCTCGAGCAGCGTCGCCGAATGGGCCTTTCCATTCAGCAGGTCGCCAACACCATCAAAATCAGGCCGCAGATCATCGAGTTTTTCGAGACCGGTAACTTTGCTTCGATGCCGCCGCGCGGCTATGCGCAGGGCATGATTTCGAGCTATGCTCGCTTTTTGGGCCTCAATCCGCGCGAGGTCGTCAATGCCTACTTTGACGACCTGATGGCATACGAACGCGAGACGTCCCAGCAGGGCGGTCGTTTTCAGGACGCCGCCGGCTACGTCAATTCGCGTTCCTCGGTCGATAACGGGCGCTTCCTGATGGTTCAGGGCGGTCGTTCGACCCGCTATGGACAGCGTCCTCAGCAGGCCGGTTATATTACCGAGACGGGTTCGGGCGAGGAGATTCGCTCACAGCGTGACCGGTTCCGCAGTACGCCGATGCCCGAGGACCGTGCACTTCCCGCTGCCCGCGGCGTGGCGCGTGACCCTCGTGCCGGCTACGGCGACGGCGGCTATTCCGATCGCGGTTACCGTGGTGCCTCTATGGGACGCTCTCGCGGTGGCTATGCGGATGCCGATACCACGCAGGTGACGCCGCGTCTTCGCTCTCAATCACAGCCGTATGGCCAGCGCTCTTCGGCTTCGCGTTCGGGCCAGCGTGGCTATCAAGGCCGCGGTGAGCTTGCGCCCCGCTCGGGTCAGCGCAGCCTTCAGGGCCAGGGCGGCTATCGCGGCCGTTCCGATAGCAATCGCGGTCGTATGCCTCAGGGAGGCGGCCGCAGCAGTTCCGGTCGTGGACGCGGCGGATCACGTACTCCTCAAAACAACGGGCTCGATCCGCGTATCGTCTACGCCGGCATCGGTGCCGTTGTGCTGCTGTTGATTGTGCTCATCGTGGTGCTTCTGCGTGGCTGCGCATCTTCGGCGCCCGAGAACACGCCCGAGACGCCCACTGCTACCAAGATGACGACCAAGAAGTCTTCTAAGAAGACCGAAACGGTCGACGAGGACGATGACACCGATGAGGCGACGGATGAGGCGACTGATTCGGACGCTACCAAGACGACGGCCAAGAAGGAAGAGAACGAGGTCACGAAGGTCAAAGTCTCCGTTGCCAAGGGAAAGACCGCGTGGATTGAGGTCAAGGTTGACGGCAAGTCGGTCTATGGCGCCCAGGCGACTGGCCCCTTTGAGCAGGAGTACACGCCCGAGTCTTCGATCGAGATCACCACGTCCAAGCCTTCCGATGTCACCGTTACCAAGAACGGTGAAAAGGTTCGTTACGATACCAAGACCTCGGGCGTGGCGCGTGTGACGATCACCGTTCCCAAGAAGGAGACGTCTGATTCCGAGAATGGTGAAAGTTCTGATGGTACCGACACCACCGATGGTACCGATACCACCG
>CABSNS010000229.1:0-2944 GCA_902479105.1 uncultured Collinsella sp.
GTTTCATCCTTTTGCGGGGATGCCGCATGATGGATGTTGCCGGCCATCATGGGGTGTGCCGGTCGCGCACGGTGCAAGTGATGCCCGTGCCCGGTTTGAGGAGGCTGCCATGGCTGGCAAGGGTCGTGCGAGTGTCAACGATATGAAGCGTGTCGAGGTGCAGGTGCTGATGGAGATCGCACAGCAGTCCGAAGACAACGGCGGATTTTATGGCTTTTCGCGAAAGACGCTTGCCGAGCGTGTGGGGGTGTCTCCGTATCGCGCCCGCGCGGCAATTGAACGCTTGGAATCCGAAGACATCATTGAGGTCGTCTCGCGCTACAGCGACGACGGCGGCCAGCTCGCAAATGGTATTTGTCTTACGGAGCGTGGCGAATGGTATCTGGAGGGCATCCGTGCCGGTATGCTCGTGCAGGACTTGATCAAGGACGAAGTCGCCGATCGATAATGGCGCGCATTCATAGTGGAAACGACGCCGCCTGGGCAACCGGGCGGCGTTTTGTTTCGAGATGGAGAAATGCGATTGCGCGTAAGAAAAATTGTGTGCGGCGCGCGTCGCGAGTATTACAATGAAGACCCGTAAGATGTGTATGGACAACTTCTACGGGAAGCGCAGGTAACTCAATATGACCAAGCATGTGTTCGTGACCGGCGGCGTGGTTTCGTCTCTGGGCAAGGGTATTACCGCGGCCTCGCTGGGCCGTCTGCTCAAGTCGCGCGGCTACAAGGTAACGATGCAAAAGGCCGACCCGTATCTGAACGTCGACCCCGGCACCATGAGCCCGTTCCAGCATGGCGAGGTCTTTGTGACCGAGGACGGCTACGAGTCCGATCTGGACCTGGGCCACTACGAGCGCTTTATTGACGAGAACCTGACCCGCGATTCCAACTTTACGACTGGTGCCATCTATAAGAGCCTGATCGCCCGCGAACGTCGCGGTGACTTTTTGGGCGGCACTGTGCAGGTGATTCCGCACGTCACGAACGCCATTAAGGATAAGTTCCGTCGTATTGAGGAGCAGACCGGCTCCGACGTAGTCATTACTGAGTTGGGCGGCACCATCGGCGACATCGAGTCGCAGCCGTTTGTCGAGGCCATTCGCCAGTATCGCAAGGAGGCCGGTCCCGAGAACGTTTGCTACATCCACGTGTCGCTCGTTCCCTATATCGCCGCCGCCCACGAGGTCAAGACCAAACCGACGCAGCACTCCGTTAAGGAGCTCCGCAGCTTTGGTATCCAGCCCGATATTATCGTTTTGCGCTCCGACCACCATATCGACGATGCCATCCGCGGCAAGATCGCAAGCTTCTGCGACGTTGACACCGACTGCGTCTTTACCAACGAGGACTGCGCGAGCATCTACGATGTTCCGCAGTTGCTTGCCGAGCAGGACTTTGACCTGCGCATTTGCGAACGCCTGGGTCTGGACCCGCGTGAGCGCGACATGAGCGAGTGGAACGAGTTCCTGCGCAAGCAGAACCATGCCAACCATCACGCCGACAAGGTGAAGATCGCCGTCGTGGGCAAGTACACGCAGCTGCCCGATGCCTACCTGTCGGTTATCGAGGCCCTGCACCATGCGGGCGTGTTCTACGATCGCCACGTTGACGTGCAGCTGGTCGATGGCGAAAGCCTCGACGAGCAGAACGTCTCCGAGGTCCTGGGTGACGCCTCGGGCATCTTGGTCCCTGGCGGCTTTGGCAAGCGCGCCCTGGAGGGCAAGATCCTCGCGGCCGAGTTCGCCCGCGAGCACAAGATTCCGTATCTGGGCATTTGCCTGGGTATGCAGGTAGCCGTGTGCGAGTTCGCCCGCAACGTGGTCGGCCTTGCCGGCGCCAGCTCTTCCGAGTTCGATCCGGACGGCCCGTATAGTGTCATCGACCTGATGAGCTCGCAGGAGGACGTGACCGAGAAGGGCGGTACCATGCGCCTGGGCGCCTATCCGTGCAAGCTCGCCGCCGATACCCTCGCGCGCGAGGCATACGGCGAGGAGCTCGTCTACGAGCGTCACCGTCACCGTTTTGAGTTCAACAACGCCTTCCGCGACCAGCTCGAGGACGCCGGTCTGGTAATCTCGGGTCTTTCGCCCGACGAGCGCCTGGTCGAGATGGTCGAGCTGCCGCGCGACGTACATCCGTGGTATGTGGCAACCCAGGCTCATCCCGAGTTCAAGAGCCGCCCGACCAACCCGCAGCCGCTGTTCCGCGAGTTCGTGCGTGCTTCGATCGGCCAGCACGAGGGCGTCGATCGTCTGCAGGTGACGCCCAAGAACCTCGCTACGGACTAAGGGTGCCGGAGAACCAAGAACATACCGAAGCTACTCCCTCGTCGCTCGCTGTGGTGGCGGGGGAGTATCTCGATTACCTTGCGGTCGAGCGGGGTTTGGCGCGCAATACGATTGCGGCCTACCGTCGTGACCTGACGACGTACTGCGCCTATCTGGAGCGGGCTGACGTTGCGTCTTTTGAAGATGTGAGCCGTCAGGTCGTGGAGGGCTTTGTTGCCGATCGCCGCGACGGAGGCTATTCCGACGCCTCGGTGGAGCGCGCGCTTGCTGCCGTGAAGGGCCTGCATGCCTTTTTGGTGCGCGATGGGGCCGTGGCCCAAAACCCGACGGCGGCGTTGCGCCTGCCCAAAAAGGCAGATCGCCTGCCGGAATACCTTTCGGTGGAGGATGTCTCGGCACTGCTCGATCAAGACTTTCCCGAGGGCGAGATGGGGCTGCGCGATCATGCCATCTTGGAAGTGCTTTACGGTTGCGGCTTGCGCGTGAGTGAGCTGGTTGGGCTCGATGTGGGCGATATCCATATCGATGACGGGTTTGTCCTGGTGCGCGGTAAGGGCTCCAAGGAGCGTCTGGCCCCGTTGGTGGGAAGCGCGGCTCGCGCCCTGACACACTATATAGGTGACGGGCGCACTCTCCTGGCCGCCCATGCTCACGGG
>CABSNS010000230.1:0-2915 GCA_902479105.1 uncultured Collinsella sp.
TCGACGAGGATGCCGTACCCGTGCGCCCCGACGTGCAGGCGGCATGTGAGATGCTCGGCTACGACGTTCTGCAGGTAGCAAACGAGGGCAAGATGGTCGCCGTGGTGCCGGCCGAGCAGGCCGATGCCGCGCTGGCGGCCATGCGCGCCGCCCGCTACGGCGAGAACGCCGCCATCATCGGTCGCGTGCTGCCGCTTGCCGAGGGCGCTCGACCCGCCGTGCGCGTACGTACCGGCTGGGGATCGACCCGCATCCTCGACATGCTCGTGGGAGAGCAGCTACCGAGAATTTGCTAGGGCGGAATCGCGCGGTCGGCGCGATGTGACTTGATATCCCTGGAGATGTTCAGATTCCAAGCGCGCCCAACGCGGAAGCCCAGTATTATGAGGTGCGTTTTGAAACCCAATGACGGGAGCTTTCATGGCAGCAGCATTTTCCCATGTGATTTTTGATTTAGACGGCACCGTCCTCAACACGCTCGAGGACCTAGCGGCCGCCGGCAACCATACCTGCGAGACGCACGGCTGGCCCACGTTTGCCGTCGACGAATACCGCTACAAGGTGGGAAACGGCATGCTCAAGCTGGTCGAGCGCTTTATGCCCGCCGAATACGCGGGCGACGGCCGTATGTTTGAGCAAACGCTTGCCGAGTTTAGAGCTTATTACGGCGAGCACAAGGAGGACCACACCTCACCCTACGCCGGCACGATTGAGATGCTCGACCGTCTGCGCGCAGCGGGCGTTCAGCTTGCCGTGCTCACTAACAAGGACCACGTCTCGGCGGCTCCGCTTATCGAGAAGTATTTTGGTTCCGAGCGCTTTGCACTGGTACAGGGCCGTGTCGATGCGTTTCCGCCCAAGCCCGAAGCGCCCGTCACGCTGCATGTGATGGAGGAGCTGGGCGCCGATCCGGCGACCACGCTCTATGTGGGCGATTCCAATGTCGATATCCTGACCGGTCACAACGCTGGCCTTAAGAGCGCGGGCGTCAGCTGGGGCTTCCGCGGCCGCGCAGAGCTGGAGGCCGCCGGCGCCGACTACGTGGTGGACACCCAGGACGAGCTCGTAGCACTGGTGCTGGGCGAATAGCGGAGCCGCCGCTTAACGCAGCTGCGGCAATTCTTCCGCGCGGAAAGCGCATCCCGTTTCGGAGCTCCGGAATGGGATGCGCTTTCCGTTTGAGGCGCGTCGGGGAAACCGCATCCCGTTTTGGAGCAATATTCCGGGTCGCACTTTCCGCTACCCGCCCCATCTGGAAACCGCGACCCACTATTCGGCCAAAAACCGGGTCGCGGTTTCCCGAGCATTCGATGCAGCATTGGTGCAAGGAGTGTCCCTAACTGCCGGCGGAAAAGGAACGTCCCCAAGTGCCGCAAGAGTGTCCCTTTTGACTAGTCATTTAAGAACGTCCCCAATGACTACCATGGCAACGCCGTTGTTTTGGCAACGACAGCGAGCGGTCGCCAGAGCGAACAAATTGACATGAAAAAGGCGAGGCATAGACCTTCTGGTCATGCCTCGCCTTTTGAATGACAAATTGTCGTCCTGGGCGGCGCGCAGCGTCAACTGGTTACGCGGTTCGTAGAACCGCGTAACTCCCCTAGCTCATCATGGCATTCATCATCTCGTTGGTTGCGGAATCGTCAGCAGACCACTCGCCGTCGTCATTGCAGGAGTACTTGAAGGCGACCTTGGTGTCCTTGGTCTTAGCAGCCTTGGTCACATCGACCATAACCTGACCGGCCATCTTGTACAGCTCGTCATCGGAAGGCATCGAATCGAGCGCGGCGACCTTCTCCTGGTACTGAGTGGCAAAATCCTCAACGATCTGGTTCATGGACTTGCAGGTAATGGTGACCTCGGCAGTTGCGGTGCCCTTGTCCTCGTCGACCGTCACGTCGCCGATCTTGTAGTCAAAGCCCTCGAGATAGCTCTTGGCGTACTCCTTGGGATCGATGCCCAGCTGCTCGAACTCGTCACCCGAGGCCTCTTCCAGGCCGGCGAGAAAGTCGTCGCCACCGTTCTTGACCTCGTCAAACTGCGTCGTAAGATCCTCGGTGATGAGCTCCTCAACCGAAGGACCTCCGCAGCCGGAAAGCACAACCACGCACGCGACCAGAACAGCCATCAGGGGCGCAAGCAGCAGCTTCTTCTTCATGACATTCCTCCCAACAAGCGGCACCGCGCTTCCCGACGCGGTGCACGTCGTAACAATAAGGCCATACTAGCCGCTAACGAACACCCCCGGCAAAGCAAAGGCGCAGTCGGCTCGATTTAACGTCCGAACGGTTTACCGGTCCGCCCAACGCGCAATAAAACGTTCCGCCGCATTGTAATAAAAAAGGGTGGTCGGACAATTCGACCACCCTTGCACATCCTTTGGATGTCGCAGTTTACTTGCGGACGACCTTAACGATGGCGTCACCAGCAGCGACGGCAGACTCGGCCTCGACGGTAAGCTCGACGTCGGCGAACTCGGCGGTGTTGGACACAGCCACGACGACGCAGTCCTTGTAGCCGGCAGCAGCGATCTTGGCGCGGTCGATCTTGAGCAAGGGCTGGCCGGCCTTCACGACGTCGTCGGCCTTGACGAAGCCCTCGAAGCCGTCACCGTTCATGTTGACGGTATCGACACCAACGTGCACCAGGACCTCGATGCCGCTATCGGACTGCAGGCCCACGGCGTGACCCATGGTGACGGTCACCTTGCCGTCGCAGGGAGCGTAGACCAGATCGTCCTCGGGCCACACGGCGCAGCCCTTGCCCAGAACCTCGCCACCAAAGACGGGATCGGGCACGTCGGCCATCTTGATGACCTTGCCCTTGACGGGCGAGCACAGCACGTCGGCGCCGGCAGAAGCAGAGATGGAGGCCGGAGCAGCGGCAGCCGCGGGCTCAGCCTTCTTCTTGAACAT
>CABSNS010000231.1:0-2901 GCA_902479105.1 uncultured Collinsella sp.
GAAGCTTGGTCTCCGGCTTAGGCTCGCCCAGCAACTTGCCGCGACGGCGGCGAGCCGGCTTCTCGGCCTCACGCGCAGCCTCGGCAGCCGCCTCGCGCGCCTTCTCGGCAACAAACGCCGCTGCCGAGGTATCGAGCTGCACCGTTGCGTGCGTGCGGGTGGGCGCGGCGACCTCGCCGGCATGCATCACGATGACGCCGCAGGTGCTCGTCTTAACAAACTCGACCATCTTGGGATCGGTGAAGCCGGTCACGTCGTTGACGATCGAGGCGCCGCAGCGCACGGCCGCCTTGGCAACCGCCACGTGGCGCGTGTCGATCGAGACGATGGCGCCCTCTTTGGCCAGCGCGCGCACCACGGGCAGCACGCGGCGAGCCTCCTCGTCGGGGTTGACCGGGGTAAAACCAGGGCGCGTGGACTCGCCGCCCACGTCGATGATGTCGGCACCGGCGTCGAGCATCGCCAGGCCGTACTCGATGGCGGCATCCGGGTCGAAGTGCTCCCCACCGTCGCTAAACGAATCGGGCGTCACGTTGAGGACGCCCATGATGCGCGGGCGGTCAAAGCTGAGCTCATACTTTCCGCACCGCCATGTCTTGCTGTCGTTCGCCATGAACATCCTCCTAAAATGCCCACGCCACCGCGCTCGGGCGCAGGCGGCGGGGTCGCTTTGCAATCAGTTTTTCTATTGTATCCGCGCACACGGGCTAGAACGCAAACGCGGCCGCGATGTCGCAAGAAATCAGCAGGTCGGCATTTGCATCCTGATCGGTGGGAGCGAGATTGCAAATGGCCAGGGTATCGCCGGTAAAGTAGCGCGTAAGGCCCGCCGCCGGATACACCACGAGCGAGGTCCCGCCCACGATGAGGGCATCGGCCGCGGCAATGGCGGCGACGGCGCCGGTCAGCACGCGCTCGTCGAGCGGCTCCTCGTAGAGCACCACATCGGGCTTAATGCGCCCGCCGCACGCAGGACACACGGGCACGCCCGCGGCGTCCTCGTGCTCGCGCGAGCAAATCCACTCGGCGCTATAGACCGCGCCGCACGACTGGCAAATGTTGCGATGGACCGATCCGTGCAGCTCGAACACGCGCTGTGAGCCAGCCATCTGATGCAGACCGTCGATATTTTGCGTCACCACGGCATCAAGCTTACCGGCGCGCTCCAACTCGGCCAGCTTGGTGTGGCAGCGGTTGGGCTTAGCGTTATGCGCGATCATCTTGGTGCGGTAGAAGTCGTAAAACTCCGCCGGATGCGTCTCGTAAAAGCTGTGCGAGAGCATGGTCTCGGGCGGATAGGCAAACTGCTGGTGATACAGGCCGTCCACGCTGCGGAAATCGGGGATGCCACTTGCCGTGGAAACACCAGCGCCGCCAAAGAAGACCACGCGCTTGTGGGTGTCAAACAGATCCGCCAGCGCGGCGGAGGCCTGCCTGGGGTCCGATATTGCCTGCGTCATATGAGTCCTCCGTCCTTGCTAGTCGGGCAGCGTTGAGCGACGCCCCAGCATGCGACCTTTAAGTCAGCATGCGCGGAGCCCACCCCGCCCCTGTTGCGCTAATCTTAAGCCTGCCAACCCCGTCGAAAGGACACCATGCCTCAGACTTACACTTTCGCCTCGTGGAACGTTAACGGCCTGCGCGCCGTGCTCAAAAAGGATCCAAGCTTTATCCAGATCGCGCAAGAACTCGACGTCGATATCCTGGCGCTGCAAGAGACCAAGCTGCAAGAAGGCCAGGTTGATATTGACCTGCCCGGCTATCACCAAACCTGGAGCTACGCCGAGCGTAAAGGCTATTCGGGCACTGCGGTCTTTAGCCGCCAGGAACCGCTGCGCGTGCTGCACGCCGACGCGCTGTTACCCCACACCGGCGAGGGCGAGGCGGCCGAGCTCGTCGCCCAAGCCGCAACCGAGGGCCGCGTCTGCGCGCTGGAGTTCGACAAGTTTTGGTTTGTGGATGTCTATACGCCCAACGCCCAAAACGAGCTCGCGCGCATCGATGTGCGCATGGCCTGGGACGATGCCTACCGCGGCTTTTTGAACGCGCTCGAGCGCGAGACCGGCAAGCCCGTAGTGACCTGTGGCGACTTTAACGTGGCGCACGAGGAAATCGACCTTAAGAACCCCAAGTCCAACCGCGGCAACGCCGGCTTTTCGGACGAGGAGCGCGGTAAGTTTACCGAGCTGCTCAACGGCGGGTTTACCGATACCTGGCGCGCGGCAAATCCCGACGTCGAGGGCGTCTACAGCTGGTGGAGTTACCGCTTTAATGCCCGCAAGAACAACGCCGGCTGGCGCATCGATTACTTCCTGGTGAGCGACGCCATCGCCGGCAACGTGCGCGACGCCGGCATCCGCGGCGACATCTTTGGCAGCGACCACTGCCCCGTCACCCTCACGCTAGAGCTCTAGCCCCAAGTAATTTCCTGGGGGACAGAGGAAAACAGATCATGTGACCCCTCTCCCCCTATAAGTTGCGGTGGAATAGTTCCTGTTTGGGCAGCAAATTGCCAAAAACGAGAACTATTCCACCGCAAGTTCGTGAGGGAACGCGAAATGCCTTACAGCCCGTATTTCACGACGACACGGTTAATGCGACGGCACCAAGGCTTGTACAAGGCGGCCAAGAACACGCAGGTCGCGAGGCCGTGTGTGATATCGAACGGCACTGCCGTGGCAAGACGCGCCATGGCACCCGCCCACGTGAGCGGTTGAACAAAACCGGTAATGTCGTAGGCGTTGATCACAACGCCGTACAGCAAACCCGAAGCAAAGCCGTAGGTCAGCAGCGCCGGCATACGCACGGCGCCATCGGCGCGATCAAAAGCGCCGGCATGCGCCAGCGCACCGCCAACGTATCCCACGAGCCCCCAGGCATACATCTGCCACGGCGTCCACA
>CABSNS010000232.1:0-2884 GCA_902479105.1 uncultured Collinsella sp.
TAAGAGACAGGGCAAGGACCTGTTCCAGACCGCCTACGACGAGCTAGGTCCGCTCAACTTCATCGCCGAGGACCTAGGCTATTTGACGCCCGGTGTTCGCGCCATGGCTTCGACCTGCGGCTTCCCCGGCATGGACGTGCTGGAGTTTAGCGACTACGACGTTCGTTGCGGTATGCATCCCACGCCCGGCAAGATTTTGTACACTTCGACGCACGATACGTCGACGCTGGCCGGTTGGTGCACGCGTTCCTTTGCGGGCGGCGATGAACCGAGCGGTGTTGAGCTGGCGGCCAAGCTGATGAGCGACGCGCTGGCAAGCGACGCTCCCCTGGTGATGATGCCGCTGCAGGATGTCCTGGGGCTTGGCGACGACGCGCGCATGAACGTTCCGGGCGTGGCCACGGGCAACTGGACCTGGCAGGCTGACGAGGCAGACATTGCAGCCGCTGAGGACAAAACCGCACAGCTCCTGCGTAACAACCATAGATTCTGGGGCGAAGCGTGATAAAACCCCCGATATAGGGTACAGTTACAGACGTTTGAATTTTTGCGGGCAGAGTAATCTGCCCGCTTTGTGCTGAAAAGGAAGTATTATGGCGCGCTACGATTACAAGTGCTCGAGCTGCGGCAACGTGTTTGAGGTTGAGCATCCCATGTCTGAGACTCCCGAGGTCGTGTGCCCCAGCTGCGGTGCCCCGGCGGCCAAGACGTTCTCGGCCAGCGGCATTAAATTTGAGGGCAGCGGTTTCTACAACACCGACCAGCGAAGCGGCGGCTCCAGCACCAACGCCACGAGCGGCTGCTGCGCCAACTGCCCGCATAGCCACTAGGAACCAATCAGCCCCTCGACCGACATCGATCGCGGGGCTGATTCTTTGCGCTATAGGTGGCTCTATGAGTTGCGGTGAGATAAGGACTGTTTGGTGGGCTGAAGCCGCTATTCAATCCCTATTTCACCGCAACTTAGTAGTTACTTGTGGACCAGGCGGGCGCAGAAGTGGCCGTCGTAGGAGTCGGCGTTTACTGGCACGCTTTGGAAGAGGCCACGGTCGTTTTGACGGACGGCTAACAGCTTCTTTGCCTGATCGAACTCGGGAAGTTGCAGAATCTGCGCCTCGGAAAGCGGCGCCACGCTAAAGCCGGCACCCTCGGGAGAAGCAAGGAACGCGTCCACCACCTGTGTGTTCTCCTCGTCGAAGACCGAGCACGTCGCATAGATGAGCTCGCCGCCGGCAGCCACGCGCGCGGCAGCCTCTTTGAGCATCGTCAGCTGCAGCTTGGGCAGATCAGTCGTAACGTCGTTCTCGGTCAGACGCCACGGGATCTCGGGATGACGACGCATGGTTCCGGTGCCCGAGCACGGCGCATCGATAAACACGGTATCGAACTTGACCCGCTCACCGCGCATGGCATCAAACGATGTGAGAACCTCATCGAGCTCGCAAGCATCACCCGAAACCGTACGAACGCCCTGAATACCGGCCTTATGCAGGCGAGCGAGATTCAGATCGCACTTGCGATCATGTAGATCGAGCGCCGTATGCTGACGCTCATAGCCCGCACGCTTGGCCTGACACATCATCACATAGGTCTTGGTGCCACGACCGGCACCAATCTCAAGGCAGCTACCAGGGCGCGTGGCAGCCGTGGCGATAAGCTGCGCGTTGAGATCAGACGCCACCGCGGCAGCACGCTCAAACACACCCGAAGCAACGGTAACCTGGGCATCAACCGGGGCATGGCAGCCCGGGAAGACAGGCGCGACGAGCTGCGAGATATACGGATCGGGCTTGGTCGCAAAGGCGTTCTCATGCAGGGCCAGTGGCGCGGGGGCCAGATTGCCGGCAAAGTTAAGCGCACCCTCTGGCGTGTCGAACGATGCCATAATGCGAGCGCACAGCCAACGCGGCAGTCCCATCAGGCGCGACAGACGAACCAGGCGTCGCTCAGACTCATCTACATCGGACGCCGTGGCAAAGTCCTCAACGTTGTCCGCGACTTTATGCAGCACGGCATTGGCCAAACCGGCGGCAGACTTAGCTCCGCTGCGCACCAGCTCAACGCCCTGACTCACCGCAACGCGGCCAGGCGTATGCAGATAGAGCATCTCGAAGGCCGAGATACGAAGCGCCATGCGAACACGCGGCGCAACCTTTTTTGGCTTATCGAGAAACTGATCGAGCAACTCGTCCAAAATACCCTGCGTGGCGGCCACACCGAGCGCCAAGCGGGCGGCAAAAGCGGAATCGCGCTGGTCAATAGCCTTAGCCGATGCGCGAGAGGACAGCACGTCACGCGCATACATGCCGCGACGGTCGGCCTCCATCAGCACATCGAGCGCAAGCTTGCGCGCGGGAGACAGCTTGCTCATGATAAAACACCCCAGATAAGATCGGCACCCTGTAGGCCAGCAGCCCAAGCAGAAGCGGCCATAGCGCGCTTGCCATCAGGCTTAACCTCGAGCAGCTCAACCGAGCCATCGGAAAGACCTAGGTAAACACGCCTGGCCTTAACGTCAACGGCGCCCTCGCCAAGCGAAACATCGGCCATCGCAGCATCGAGAACACGTACGGTCTTGCCGGCAATCACGCAGCGAGCAGGCGCGGTATCGGACGAAGCAAGCACATGACGCACGCAATCGAGCGCCGCCATCTGCGGATCCAGACGCATCTCCTGCTTGGAAATCTTGGCAGAATGAGTGACGAGCGACTCATCCTGCTCAGTCCAAACAGCCGAGCCATCGGCAAGCGAGGGAAGAGTATCGGCAAGCAGTTTGCCGCCAAGCTCACCAAGCTCCATGGTCAGCGCTTCAGCATGCTTACCGGCAACCGACGTGGAAGCCTGAGCGCAATCTGTCTCTTATACACATCTCCGAGCCCACGAG
>CABSNS010000233.1:0-2845 GCA_902479105.1 uncultured Collinsella sp.
TGTGGGGTCACCGCGCGGTCCGCATCTGATGGTGTCGACGTCAATGGTATACGGGTACATCATCGACGTCTTCAATACAGAAAATATCAGTGCGGAATGTTCCGGAGAGAAACCCCGTCACGCCCCCGGATCCCCTGCGTTTACGGCCTTGAGGTCGGCGTGGGCGGAGAATGTGGTTGATGGGGATACGTGTCCCTTTCGCTGTTTCGCGGCTTTGCCGCGAAAAGCGCGTTACTTTGGGATGGGTGGGGAACGTGGTTGTTGCGGCAGCTGATCCCCACCATAAATTACCCTCGGCATACTTGCGCGAAAACCTGCTCGTGCTACACTTGCAATTGCTGTTTCAGGGCGGGGTGGAATTCCCCACTGGCGGTAAATCGGGCGGTGTCAAAGGGACGCCGTGGCGCAGGTGAGATGCCTGCGACCGAGCCGATGAGTCCGCGACCCGTGTGTGCGTTGGTTCGCATGCCGGCTGAACTGGTGAAATCCCAGTACCAACGGTTAGAGTCCGGATGAAAGAGGCAGGTGATCTTATGTCTGAACAGTCGCAGCATATCCATTTTGAGAACACGAATAGGTGGAGCACCAAACAGCTCGTTACCATGGCGTTGATGTGTGCCCTGGGCGCGCTCTTTATGTATGTGCAGCTGCCCATTCTTCCCTCGGCGCCGTTTTTGACGTATGATCCGTCGCTGGTGCCGGCGATGGTGTGCGGGTTTGCGTACGGCCCTGGTGCCGGCACTGCTGTTGCCGCCATGGCGATCGTCATCCATGCGCTCACCACGGGCGATTGGGTCGGCGCGCTTATGAACTTGGTCGCTACGCTGGGCTTTATTCTGCCCGCGGCGATCATCTACCAAAAGATGCACACCTACAAGGGTGCCGTGATTGGTCTGGCGCTCGGCGTCATTGCCGCTACGGCGCTGTCCATGGTCGCGAACCTGACCATCGGCGTTTGGTTCTGGTATGGCTCGGCCGATGTGATTCTGCCGCTCATGCTTCCCGCCGTTTTGCCGTTTAACCTCATCAAGACCGTGCTTAATTCGGTGTTGACGCTGGCGGTGTATAAGGCAGTCTCCAATCTCATCACGCCTAAAAAGGACCAGGTCAAAGGCCGCGCATGATTGAGTGTCGGGGCGTTTCCTTTAGCTATGACGGTGCCGCCCAGGCGCTTGACGGCATCGATCTGAGCATTAAGGACGGCGAGTTTTTCTGCATCCTCGGTGGCAATGGGTCGGGTAAGTCGACGCTTGCCAAGCATCTGAATGCGCTGCTGCAGCCCGATGCGGGCACGGTACGCATCAACGGCATGGATGCGTCCGACCCCGAGCTGGTCTACGACATTCGTTCGACCGCGGGCATGGTATTCCAGAATCCCGATGATCAGCTGGTGGCAACGCTTGTCGAAGATGATGTTGCGTTTGGTCCCGAAAACCTAGGCGTGCCATCGGCGCAAATTGCGCAGCGCGTGCGCGAGGCGCTGAAGGGTGTGGGCCTGGTGGGCTTTGAGCGCCATGAGACCCACGCGCTTTCGGGCGGTCAAAAGCAGCGCGTGGCGCTTGCCGGCGTGCTCGCCATGGAACCGCGCGTGCTCATATTGGACGAGGCTTCCTCGATGCTCGATCCGCGCGGACGCAAGGGCCTTATGAAAGCGTGCCGCGCACTCCACGATCGCGGCATGACCATCGTGATGATTACGCACTTTATGGAAGAGGCTGCCGAGGCCGATCGTGTCGCCGTGTTTCAGACGGGACGAGTTGCCATGCTCGGTAAGCCCGAGGAGATTCTGACGCGGGCGAATGAACTCGCTCAGCTCAACCTTGACATGCCAGAGTCGTGCCGTTTGGGCATGGCGCTTCGTGCGAGGGACGTGCCTGTTCATGCGCAGGTGCGCGAGGTGGATATGGTCGCCGAGGTTGCGGAGGCTTATGCCGAGCGAAGTGGGGCGGGCACCGTGGGGCAGTCTTCCGCACCCCAATCGGAAATTGTTGACGGTACGGTTTCGGCAGACAACGAAGATAACGTACCAGAGCCCGTCATCGAACTATCCCATGTTTCGTACAGTTATTCGCTCAGTCCGCGCGAGCGCCGCCGCTGGCATAAGCGTTCGGCCACTGCGGGCAAATCGAGCAAACAGGCCCTCTGGGGAAACGACCCCAGCAGTCCGTGGGCGCTGCGCGATGTATCGCTGACGGTGCGTCGCGGCGAGTTCCTGGGGCTAGCAGGCCATACCGGTTCGGGTAAATCGACGCTGGTCCAGCATCTCAACGGTTTGATTCGCCCCCAGGAGGGATCCGTTCGCGCGCTGGGGCTCGATCTGTCAAACAAGAAAGACGCCGCCGCGGTTAAGGCAAAGGTCGGCGTGGTGTTTCAGTATCCAGAGCGTCAGCTGTTTGCCGAGACCGTGGCACAGGACGTGGCATTTGGTCCGCATAACCTTGGCTTGTCGCAGGCCGAGGTTGCCCGCCGCGTTGAGACATCGCTCGCGCGCGTGGGCCTCGACCTGGCCACGGTGGGCGACAAGAGCCCCTTTGAGCTCTCGGGCGGGCAGCAGCGGCGCGTGGCGTTTGCTGGCGTGCTTGCCATGGAGCCCGAGGTCCTGGTGCTCGATGAGCCCGTGGCGGGGCTCGATCCAGTTGTGCGCAGGGATTTCCTTGAGCTTATCGATCGACTTCACCATGGGGGCCTGACCGTTGTCATGGTTTCGCATAGTATGGATGACCTGGCCAATTGCTGTGACCGCATCGTCGTAATGAACGAAGGCGTGGTGTTTGCCGAGGGAACCCCCGTGCAGGTGTTTGCGCATGCCGATGAGCTCAAGTCGATCGGCTTGGGCGTTCCCGCC
>CABSNS010000234.1:0-2841 GCA_902479105.1 uncultured Collinsella sp.
CGCCGGGAGCCAGCAGCTTGCGGGGGTCGAAGCCCTTGCCCTGCTGATCCTTGCCGGCCTCGATGTACTCGCGGACGCCCTTGGCGAAGACGAGCTGCAGATCGGTGTTGACGTTGATCTTGGAGATGCCCAGGGAGATGGCCTTCTTGATCTGATCCTCGGGGATGCCGGTACCACCGTGCAGGACGAGGGGCAGGTCGCCAGTCTGAGCCTTGATCTCGCCCAGACGCTCGAAGGAAAGGCCGGCCCAGTCGGCGGGATACACGCCGTGGATGTTGCCGATGCCGCAGGCGAGGAAGTCGACGCCCAGGTCAGCAATCTGCTTGCACTCAGCAGGATCAGCGAGCTCGCCGCTGGAGGTCACGCCGTCCTCGGTGCCGCCGATGCCGCCGACCTCGGCCTCGATGGACATGCCCTTGGAGTGGGCAAGCTCAACGAGCTCCTTGGTGCGGTCGAGGTTAAGCTGGAAGGTCTCCTCATGAGAGCCGTCATACATGATGGACGTGAAGCCGGCCTCGATGCACTTGAAGCAGTCCTCGTAAGAACCGTGATCGAGGTGAAGGGCGACGGGAACGGTAACGCCCGTGGCCTCGACGGCAGCCTTGACCATGTCGGCGCAGACCTTGAAACCGCCCATCCACTTAGCGGCACCAGCGGTGCACTGAAGGATCAGCGGAGACTTGGCCTCCTCGGCGGCCTGGAGAATAGCCAGGGTCCACTCGAGGTTGTTGGTGTTGAAGGCACCGAGACCGTACTTGCCGGCCTCGGCCTTCTTGAGCATGTCTGCTGCGTTGACGAGCATAAAAGAAACCTCCTGTAAGGTTGCTCCGATAACGCCTGAGATTTTACCACGGCGCACCCGAGCATAAACGTTCGTTTGTTCAGGAATATCGTCCAAACAGACTTTTTTTGACCGTTTGCCCTACGGAATCGACCCGTTGGGGAAAAATAGCTTGACGTTTGGACACTTCTCGTGCTTCAGAAGCTGACTATAAAGCTATATCTGCATGAAAGGGTTCTGCATGAGCTCGCGTGCCATGGTGGTCGAATCGCCATGGCCGGTTAGGCAAACGGTATCGGGCGGGAGAAGCCGGGCGAGCTTGGAGAGCGAGCGAAGAATCGCCGTCTCGTCTCCTCCAGAAAGATCGGTGCGGCCGTGCCCACCCGGGAACAGGGTGTCGCCCACAAAGGCAATGTTCCCCTGCTCAGTGGCAGCAAACAAGACAATCCCGCCCGGCGTATGCCCTGGCGTCTCGATCACCTGCAGGCAGATATTGCCCACCTCAATGGTATCGCCCTCGGCGAGCAGGCGCGTCGGCTCCCCGGGATCGGGCGTCTCAATGCACCACATAGCTCGCTGTTCCTCGATGTTCGTATGCGGCACCGCCACATCCTTAGTACACAGCTCATACTGGCAGCCCTCGCCAACGGTGGTTCGCACGCCGGCAACACCACCAACATGATCGGCATGGCCATGAGTGCATACGGCGCCAAGCACGCGTACGCCGGGATGCTCGGCTCGAACATGCTCCACCAAGCGCTCGCCTTCCCACGCAGGGTCGATGATCACGCACTCATTGTTCGAAATAACTGCATAGCTATTGGTCTGAATGGGACCGTTTACGAGCGTCTCGATCTCGACCGATCCCTTGGGAGTTAAATCCAAGGACACAGCACCCATGTCCCTCTCCTCTCTATAGAATTCGAGGCATCAAACGATGCCTCGAGTGTAGCGAATATCGATAATGTGGCACGTTCGTCGCGACTAAACGCGGCGCTTAAGCTGGGCTCCACCCTCGCCGGGCATCAGGCGGCGCGCGTCGTAGACCGAGTCAACGCTGCTGATAGAGGCCAGCAGCGGATCCAGACCGCTCGCGTCCGAGATCTCGACCATAAAGCGCAGGGTTGCAATACCCTCGCGGTTGGTCGACGTAGCGGCAGAAAGGATATTGCCGCCCGCATCGCCAATGGCAATGGTGACATCCTTGAGCAGGCCCATGCGGTCCAGGCACTCGACCACGATCTCGACCTGGAAGAGAGTGTCGGCAGCACCGTCCCACTCCACATCGATCATGCGCTCGGGATGCTCCATAAGACCCTTGACGTTGGGGCAGTTGGCGCGATGCACCGAAACGCCACGACCGCGCGTGATGAAGCCGACGATGTCGTCGCCCGTCACGGGATTGCAGCAATGGGCCAGACGAACCAGCAGGCCGCTGTTGCTCTCGCCCTTGACGATAATGCCGTTGCTGGCGCTCTTGCCGCGCTTTTGCGGCTTGCGGTTGGAGCCTCGGGCCGGCTGCTTCACGACCTCGGCGATAGCATCGGCCTTGATGAGCTGCTCCTCGGGCTTGGGGTCCAAAATCTGCTCGACCTTGTTACCCACAGCGCGCGGGGCAACTTTGCCGGCGCCGACGGCGGCAAACAAGTCCTCGAGCTGCTTGTAGTTAAACTGCTCCGCCACGGCGTTGAGCGCACGCGTCGAACGCGGTGTAGAAATGCCATAGCCACGCTTGCGCAGGTCCTTGGCCAGTATATCGCGACCGGCGGCAGCGTCGTCGTCCTTGGTCGCGGCGGCAAAATAGCGGCGGATCTTTGACTTGGCGGAAGGCGTCTTAACGATCTTGAGCCAATCACGCGACGGCTTGGAACTCTTGTTGGTCAGGATTTCAACGCGGTCGCCCGTCTTGATCTCGTGCGTGAGCGGGGCCACCGCACCGTTGATTTTAGCGCCGACGCAGTGGTTTCCCACCTCGGTATGAACGGCGTAGGCAAAGTCGAGCGGCGTGGAGCCGGCACGGAGCGCCATGACCTCGCCCTTGGGCGTAAAGACGAAGATCC
>CABSNS010000235.1:0-2820 GCA_902479105.1 uncultured Collinsella sp.
AGCAGCGACACGGCAAAACCGGCGTCGACCAGCGCATGCTCGACGACCTCACCAAAACGCTCGGATGTGGCGTCGTTCCAAACCACCATCGCGCGCTTAGGCTTGCCCACAGCCGAGGAAAACATGCGCGACAGCTCATCGAACGCGCCCAATCCGACGCGGACATCGACACTGCGGTTTTGGAAATTGATCAGTTGACGGCGAATCATAGCAGCCCACGCTCCAAAAGCATCTCGGCACAAAGGTAGGAAACGTCCTCGAAGGACTTGTTGCGAATATCAAGGGTAAGGTCGGCGGCCTGGCGATACAGCGGACGGCGATGCTCAAACAGGCGCGCGGCATGCTCGGGCGAGCGGAAATCGGGGCGCGTGTCGGACCGACGAATCTGGCGAATCGAATCCTCAAAGTCGCCCTCGAGGTACACGCACGTACCCATTTCGTGCATCAGCTCAATATTCACCGGCGTTTCGACGATACCGCCCCCGCACGAAACCAACAGGCTGCGCTCGCTTTGGAGCGAACGGAGCGCCGAGGTCTCGAGCTCGCGAAAACGACCCTCACCCTCGGTCTCAAAAATCTCGGTTACCGACTTGCCGCAACGGCGCACGACCAGGCGGTCGGTATCGATAAAACGCCGCTTGAACATGGTTCCGACGTTGCGCGCGAGCGTCGATTTGCCCGCGCCCAAAAAGCCGATAAAGAAGATATGGTCGCAGCCGTGTTTGGTGTGCTGGGACATAGCGAGACCTATTCCTCGCAGGGAAGGTCGCGCAGGGCCCGGCGCTCAAAGATACGGAAGATCTGCGTATACCACAGGTCCTGCGTCGCCTGCGGCTTAACCAAGATGGTATCGACGCCGGCGAAGTTACCGCTCCACACGTCCGTGTAGAGCTGATCACCGATCAGCACCGCCTCGTCGGCCGTGGCGCCGAGGCGCTTAAGGCCCGCCTTGAGGGCAAACGGCGCCGGCTTCATGGCGTGGCTGATGGCCTCGAGCCCCAACTCGCGTGCAGAGCTCATGACCTGGTCGCGATGCCAGTTGTTGGACACCATGCACAGCTTAAAGCCTTTGGCGCGGGCGGCATCGAGCCAAGCGGAAACCGCGGCGGGAACCTGCTCGGTATCGCGCGGCACCAGGGTGTTATCGCGATCGAGCAGAATGGCGCGTTTGCCGTCGGCCCACAGGGTTTCGAGGTCGATGCGATCGACCGAGGCAACGTATCGTTTGGGGCTAAAAATCCTCATGCTAATTCCAAGACTGTTGGTGCTCTTCGTAGGTTTGCGAGAAATACTCCTCGTCCTGCGTAATGTAGAAATACAGGTCATCGGAGTCGGTCGGCTCAAGCGTGGCCTTGAGTGCCTCGAGCGACGGAGAGCAGATGGGCGTGGGCGGCAGGCCCTCGTGCTTATAGGTGTTATACGGGCTATCGCTCTGCAGGTCGTCGGCGGTAACCTCGCCGCCGGTGACATACATCATGGTCGCATCGCTGTTGAGATAGCGCAAACCGTCGAGCTTTCCGGCAAGGCGGTTGTAGAAGACCGAGGCAACGTGCGCGCGCTGGTCGGCGTTGAGGCCCTCGCGCTCAACGATAGAGGCCAAGTTGACGATGTCGTAGTCGGACATCTCCACGCCATAGCGCTCCTTGATCTTGGCTTCGCAGCTCGCAAAGTCAAGCGACTTGTACTCGGTCTTAAACTGATCGAGCATAGCGCGAATCACGCCATCGGCCGTCGGCGAATCACCCAAGGAATAGGTCTTAGGGAACAAGAAACCCTCGAGCGAGTCGTTGACGGCGCCCTTAAGGAAGCTATAGTCGTCAACGTAGTTGGAGGCCTTGGCCTGGTTGAGGAAGTCTTCCTTAGAGATGCTGTCGTAGGCCTGGGCCACACGGTCGGCGACTTGATCGACCGTTAAGCCCTCAGGGATAGTCAGCGCATTGGAGCCCGCGTTGGGGCCCTCCATGAGCTGCTGAACAACCTTGGTCGCATCCATGAGCGTGGTGAACGAATAATCACCAGGCTTGAGCGACATATCGGCGTTGAGCTTTTTCACCGCCGCATAGTAATCCTTGGGATTTTCGACGATATGGTTCTCGGAGAGAATCGAAGCGATGCTGTCACCCGAGGCACCATCGGGAATCGTGATAGTAACCTGCTGGCCTGCAACGACTTTCGCACCCTCACCGCCAAAGAAGCCCTTGACGGCTGGCACGACAAAGAAAACGATCGCGACAAGCGCAAGCACGGCAACAACGCCACCGATAATCATAGGCACCGGGGAGCTTTTCTTTTGAGCACCGCGACGAGCATGCGTGTTGTAGCTCGAGCGGGTTGCCGGAGCAACGCCATGCGAACCACGAGCGTGATGCGAATGCGATTGGGGGGCCTGCGTTCGCTGGGTAGGTGCCTGCTGCTTAAAGCGGGTGCCGCCTGCAGGCTGGGCCGTACGAGCAGTGGGCTGCTGAGCCGCGTGAGAAGCCGAATGCTGAACCGAACGAGCAGAAGGCTGCTGACCCGTCCGTTGAACAGGTTGGGCCGAATGAGAGAAGGACTGCGCCGGGCGCGCGGCAGGCTGAGCTGCACGCTGCGTCGGCTGTGCCGGACGCTGGCCAGGCTGGGCAGGGCGCGACGCCGGCTGCCGTGTACGATTCTGCTGGCGCGGATCGGAAGCGCTAGGCATGCGAAACCTCCTCGTTTTTACGATCGAGCCACGTCTGCAAAAACAGGCTGGCGGCAATCATGTCGATCTTGCCCCTCATCTGCTTTTCGTTGAGTCCCTGCTCGCGCAGGATACGCTTAGCCTCTTGCGAGGACAGACGC
>CABSNS010000236.1:0-2773 GCA_902479105.1 uncultured Collinsella sp.
ACCCACAACGACAATATGGCGTGCGCCGCGGGCGATGGCGAGCTCGGCGATAATGCGCCCCTGTGCCTCGTTGTCGGCGGCCACGTAGTAACCGGGTTCTGAACAATGGACGTCCAGATGGACGATCGGCACGGGCATTTTAGTCATGGCCGGGTGCCAGTCGGGGGACGCCATGGGCTGAACCATGACGCCGGACATCTGCGTGCCCATAAAATAGCGCAGGTAATGGTCTTCGAGAATGTCATCGTTATCGGCGTTGGCGATGAGCAGGTCGTAGCCGTGCTTGCGGGCCTCGTTGTGGGCGCCGCTGGCGATTTGGAGCGAAAAGCCGTGATCGAGACGGGGGAGCACCAGGCCAAAGGACTTGGTGGCGCCGCCCGCGAGCTGACGGGCGCTTTGGTTGGGCAGGTAGCCAAGGCGATTGATGGTCTCGTTGATGAGCTTGAGGGTCTCGGGGCGCAGCTTTTCGGGGTGGTTGAGCGCGTTGGAAACCGTGCCCAACGAAACCCCGGCCTCGCGCGCGACGTCGCTGATTTTTACCTTTGCCATAGCGGCCCCTTTGATGCGTTTCAAGTACAAGCCAGATTGTAGCATCCCAAACCTACCAAAAAGGGACAGGTTTATTTTGGCAGGTTTATCTGGGGAAACGCCGTTGCCAGCGCGACCACCACGAAGGGGGCAGGTACCTTTGTGGTGGTTTGGACCGGCTGGACGTGTGTGCATCGAGTGGTATCTAAGTTGAGATACCACCTCTGGTATATCAGCTTGCGTTTGCGTGAGTACAATACTCGAACGTTATGCGTCTCAGCGCCCCCTGTGCGTGGACGTTTTGCAGTCAAGCGGACGAAGGGATTTATCCTATGTGCGGAATTGTCGGCTACACCGGCTCTGATATTGCAAAGAACATCCTGGTCACGGGCCTCAAGCGTATGGAGTATCGCGGCTATGACTCCTCGGGCGTCGCGCTCGAGGTGGGCGAGGGCGCCGCGGCGCACCTCGATGTCATCCGCCGCGTGGGTAAGGTCGCGGGCTTGGAGAGCGAGCTTTCCAATATCGACAGCGACGCTACCTGCGGTATCGGCCACACCCGTTGGGCCACCCACGGCAAGCCCTCCGTCGTTAACGCTCACCCCCACACCAGCTGCGACGGTCGTATCGCCATCGTCCACAACGGCATCATCGAGAACTTCGCCGAGCTGCGCGAAGAGTTGGAGGGTCGCGGCCACCACTTTAAGAGCGAGACCGATACCGAGGTCTTCGCGCATCTGATCGAAGAGGCCTATGCCGAGACGCACGACCTGATGGCCTCCGTGCGCGAGGCTTGCACCCACGTGGTCGGTGCCTATGGTCTGGCCGCCGTGTGCGCTGACGAGCCCGGCGTGATCGCCGTGGCCCGCAAGGATTCCCCGATCGTAGTCGGTGTGGGCGAAACCGGCTCCTATGTTGCTTCCGATGTCATCGCGCTCATCGACGCCACCCGCGATGTCGTGGTGCTCGAGGACGGTCAGTTTGCCAAGCTCACGCCCGCAGGCGTCGAGTACACCGACGAGGCCGGCAACGTTATCGAGCCCAAGGTCACCCACATCGACTGGGACCTGGACATGGCAGAAAAGGGCGGTTATCCCGACTTTATGCTCAAGGAGATTCACGAGCAGCCGCGCGTTGTGCGCGACACGCTGGTTGGTCGTATGACGCCGGCCGGCGAGCTCGACATCGACGAGCTGGGCCTTTCGCTCGAGGAACTCAACGACATCGACCGCGTCTACGTGATCGCTTGCGGCACCAGCTATCACGCTGGCCTCATTGCCAAGAATCTCATTGAAGGCTGGGCTCGCATCCCCACCGAGGTGGAGGCGGCCAGCGAGTTCCGTTATCGCAATCCCATCATTACGCCGACGACGCTTGTCGTTGCCGTGTCCCAGTCGGGCGAGACGGCCGATACCCTTGCCGCCATTCGCGACGCGCGCATCAAGGGTGCCAAGGTCTTCGGCATCACCAATGTGGTGGGCAGCCCCGTGGCGCGTGAGAGCGACGGCGTCATCTACACCAAGGCCAACAAGGAGATTGCGGTCGCCTCGACCAAGAGCTTTATCGGCCAGGTTGTGAGCCTTACGCTTTTGGCCCTGCTGCTGGCGCAGGTCAAGTACCGCTTGACCACCAAGCAGGCGCGCATGCTGTTCCGCGAGCTTTCCGATACGGCCGAGCAGATCCAGTGGATTTTGGATACCCAGACCGAGGCCGTTCATGAGGCCGCCCTGCTGTGCAAGGATGCGCAGTCGGCGCTATTCGTGGGCCGTGGCATGGGTGCCGCTATTTCCTACGAGGGCGCGCTCAAGCTCAAAGAGGTCAGCTACCTGCACGCCGAGGCATATGCCGCCGGCGAGATGAAGCACGGCCCCATCGCCCTGATTGACCCGGGCTTCCCCGTCATCGCTGTGGCCACCAAGAGTGCCACCTACGACAAGACCGTGTCGAACCTCATGGAGTGCAAGGCGCGCGGCGCCAAGGTCATCGTTGTTGCCACCGAGGGCGACGAGGAGATCAACAAGATCGCCGACTGCATCATTCGCGTGCCGGCAGTCCGCGACGTGTTCAGCCCCATCACGGCGAGTGTCCCGCTGCAGCTGCTCGCCCGCGAGGTCGCCATCCTGCGCGGTTGCGACGTTGACCAGCCCCGAAACCTCGCCAAGAGCGTCACGGTAGAGTAATTGGTTCCGCCGTTCTAGCGACTAAGGCCTGTCTCTTATACACATCTGACGCTGCCGACGAATTA
>CABSNS010000237.1:0-2768 GCA_902479105.1 uncultured Collinsella sp.
TTGAAAGGCAGATTGCCGCTTTGGCGGGCTTGCAGCGTCGGCCCGTTACGCGGTTCGTAGAACCGCGTAACCCCTAAAAACGGTTGCCGCGGAAGCCGCCGCCGTTGCGGCCGCCACGGTCGCCACCACGACCACCGCGGTCGTTACCGCGGTTGCCGCCGAAGCCACCACGGTTGCCGCCGCGGTCGCCATAGCCACCACGGTTGCCACCAAAGCCACCGCGACCGCCACGGTCGCCGCCACGGTCACCAAAACCGCCACGGCCGCCACGATCGCCACCGCGACCGCCGCGGTCGCCGCCACGGCCACCACGATCGCCAAAGCCGCCGCGACCGCCACGGTCGCCACCGCGACCACCACGGTCGTCACGGCCGCCGCGAGGACCGCGATCCTCGTCCAGGCCCATGGCGACGAGCGGAGCGATAACCTTATCGAGAGCGGCCATCAGCTCGGTGGCCTCCTCGTAAGAAAGCTCGGGCAGGAGCTTCTCCTTCTTGTTGGCAAGCTCGACCAGGCCCTCAGCGGCATCCTCGGCGGCGAAGACAACAATCTTGCGCATATCGCCCTCGGCGTCGTCGATGCGGCCGACCAGATCGGCAGCCTCGGCCTCAGCCATCAGGCCATCGAGCTCACGAAGGCGCATGCCCAGCAAGTCGGACATTTCCTTCTGCTCCATCTTGGGCTTGAGGTCAAGAAGCTTGATGGCGCGCTCGATGTTCGCCATGCGCTCGGCCTTGGCCTCCTCCTCCTTGGAAATAGCAAAGCGACGGCTACGCAGCAGGCGGGCGGCCTTCTGCATCTTGTCCATCAGCTCTTCGTCATCGTAATCAACGGCGGCCTCGACAACCTCGGCCTCCTCCTCGGCGGAAACCTCGTCAGCAGCCTCAACCTCGGCAGCTTCGGTCTCCACGGTCTCGACTGCCTCGACCTCGGCAGCCATGGTCTCGTTCTCGGTCTCGTTCATGATCTCTTCGTTCTCGGACATGAGACTCCTTCTTGGCCCTCTCGGGCATCATCGCCCCATTCGCGGGGCCCGTCGCGCACTCTTTGCGCTTTAAACATTCATGCCTCTCGGCAAAACGTCCATTAGTTTATGGTGTCGCCATCCAATCTAGCTGCAGAATCTATGTGCACACATTAATGCGACATGTGCGACTCGCGACGAGCGTACACCAGCGACGCCACGAACCCGACCACGGCAATTACAGCCGCCACACGCACGGCAGCCGCAAATCCAATCGCCTGGGCAACGTCCGTCGCAACGCCAGCCGCGCCGGCGGTCGCCGCAGAACTCGAGAGCAGACCGATAAACAGCGACGGGCCAAACGACGCGGCAATCATATTCCACGTGTTAAGCAATGCCGTTCCGTGAGGATGCTCAGCGGCAGGAAGCGTCTCCAAGCCGGCCGTCTGCGAGGGGCTCAGCACCAGGCCGACTCCGGCATACACCACAACGGTCAGCGCCACGACGACGCCGATGTTCATGCTTGCCGCCGTCATCGAGATTGCAGTCTGCCCCACGGCAATCAGGGCAAAGCCGACCGGCAGCAGCGGCCATGCGCCACGGGCGTCCATCACGCGTCCGCCCACAATCGAGGTCACGGCGTTGCAGGCAATCGCCGGCAAAATGAGCAGGCCCGCAACAAGTGCGGTCATGCCGTAGGCACCTTCAAAATAGAGCGGCAACAAAACACTCATCGAGAACGTCGTCATCATCGACACCACCACAAGCAGGCACGCAGGCCAAAAGCGAACGCTCGCCATGGGACGCACGTTAAGCACCGGATGCTCGAGCTTGAGCTGACGGGCCGCAAACAGGCCGAGCAGCACAACGGCGGCGAAGAGCGTCGCGATGCCGGTGGTCAGATTGGTCGAGAACTCGCCTACGGAATACACAAATGCCGTAATGCCGGCGGCGAGCAAAACAACCGACAGAATATCAAGCGTGGTGTTCGAGCGCTCTCCGACATTCTGAACGAGCTTTACGCCCGCCGCAGCGACCGCAATACCGCCCACCAGCGGCACTACGAACACCGCCCTCCAGCCAAATAACGTGCACATTAGACCGCTGATCACGGGTCCAAACGCCGGTCCTAGCGTAATGCAGGCGCCGCCCAGGCTCAGATACAAACCGAGCTTCTCGCGCGGGGCGCAAGACAGCACCACGTTCATCATGAGCGGGAACAAGATGCCCGATCCCGCAGCCTGCAAAATACGACTTGGCAGCAAAACGCTAAACGACGGAGCGACCAGGCACAGGACTTCGCCGGCGACCATGCATCCGCATGCGAAAAACAGCAGCTTGCGCGTCGAGAAACGGCCGGACAGGAAGGCCATGATGGCCGTAAAAATCGACGTCACGATCATGTAGCCCGAGACGAGCCACTGTGCCGTGGTGGCACTCACCGAAAAGGCTGCCATAATGTCGTGCAACGCCACGTTAATGATGTTCTCGTTAAACGCGGCAACAAAGGCTGCAATATACATTACGACGAGAATCGCCGCAGAGGCCGATGGCGTTACTTGAACTTGTTGCTGAGATTTGCTCCCCATGCATTTCCTTCCTCTTGGAACGACAGTCGCATCGCCCCAGAGGAACGGTCCAGGGCGAAAAATGAGCCCTAGACTTACGCCAGACGCCGTACACGACGAATCTGGCAACATGGTCCAACATCGAAAGATTGTAACGCGGACGCACAGCTTTCCTTCCGCGCTATTATTACTGTCTCTTATACACATCTCCGAGCCCACGAGACTCCTGAGCATCT
>CABSNS010000238.1:0-2765 GCA_902479105.1 uncultured Collinsella sp.
CTCGTAGCCCTGGCGTGAAAGCCAAAGCTCGAGCATCAGGCCGCTCTCGACCGCCTCTTGCTTGTAGTAATTGGGAACCAGAAAGACCTTCATAGCGTTGCAGCTTTCTCGCTCAAAACCGATACCTGGGATTGCAGCTCATCGTCGGCGCGCTCGCCGGCGGCAAACCTCGTGCCGTACAGGAAAAACTCAACGTTTCCCTTGGCACCATGAATGGGCGACACGCAGACATCGACCGGGAACAGGCCCTTGGCAGCAAAGAGTTCAACCGCCGCCACGAGTGTATCGTGGCGCACGGCGGGATCGGTCACAATGCCGCCCTCGCCCACCAGCGCCGCCGGAGCCTCAAACTGCGGCTTTACGAGCGTGCAGAATGCACCCGTAGGCGCCAGGCACGCCAGTACCGCATCGATAATATTCGCGATGCTGGTAAACGAGACATCACACACAGCCAGGTCGATGGCGCCGACATAGCCAAGCTCAGGCAGCTGCGTCACGTTTGTGCGCTCATGCAGCGTCACGCGATCGTCCTGGCGCAGCGACCAGTCGAACTGGGCACGGCCCACGTCGACCGAGACAACGGTCGCAGCTCCGCGCTTGAGCAGGCAATCGGTAAAGCCGCCGGTAGAGCAGCCCACATCCAAACAGGCAAGGCCCGTCGGATTGATGCCAAACGCATCAAGCGCGCCTTCGAGCTTAAGACCGCCGCGGCCAACATAGGGAATGCGCCCCTTCACGTGCAGCGGCAGCCCCGGGATCACCTTAAGGCCCGGCGAAGTCAAGCGCTCGCCGCCACTCGAGACCAAGCCGGCCATAAGAGTGCGAAGGGCATCCGCGCGATCGGCGCAGATGCCCTGTGAAATCAGTTCGTCATCAAGACGCACACGTTTCATGAATGCCATCAACCATTCGTATCCGGAGATGCGGCCTAGCTATCCTGGGATTCGTTTGCCGCATCCTCATCGTATTCCTGCTCGAGCTTGTCGGCTTCTCGCGGCGTAAGCTCAAACTTGTCGACCATATCGACCGCGCGGGAGCCCAGCTCAATCGCCTCGTCAAACAAATCGAGTGAACGCTCCAGGGACGTATCCTTGGAGCGAACGGTAGCGATGATCTGGTCCAGACGGTCCGAAATCTCGTCAAAGTTGTGGACAGAACCCTCTGGCATGGCTACTCCTCGACGGAGTCGACGACAGCCTCGGCAGCGTCCGCATCCTCGGCCAGCACGCCAGCCTCGGCCTGAGCAACCGCAACCTTGGCGGCCGCCTCGGCGGCCTGGGCCTCCTCGCGAGCGCGATCCTCGGCCAGCAGCTCCTGGTACAGGTCCTCGCCCGGCAGCTCCTCGCTGCGAGCGATCTTACCCAGAACGCCGTTGACGAACGACGCGGACTGGTCGGTGCCATAGGCCTTGGCAAGCTCGACGGCCTCGTTGATCACGATGGCGTCCGAGACCTCCTCGTCGGTGAGGAAACGCATCTCGTAAACGGCGATACGCAGCAGATTGCGGTCGGCGCCGGGCATGCGCATAAGATCCCAGTTCTTGGCAACGGAGCGCAGAGCGCAGTCGATACGGTCGATATGCTCGTAGGCACCTCGGCACAGCTCCAGCGCATAGGGGTCGAGGGGACCCTTCGAGATCAGGAAATCACCCTCGAGGACGCGCTCGAGCGGGCTGTCCGTGGCCTCGGCCTGGAATAGCAACTGCAGCGCCTGACTGCGGGCAAGCGTACGCCCGCGATAAACCTTAAGGCTCAAAGGTTACTCCTTGGGGAAAACGAGGCCGTCAATGCAAACGTCAACGCGCTCGACCTCGACGCCCACCTGAGCATCGATGGCGGCGACCACGGCGGCGCGAACGGCCTCGGCGAGTTTCTTGAACGGATAGCCAAAGAACACCACGACACGCACGGTGAGTGCGAGCTTGTCGCCAACGACCTCGGCCTCGACCGCCGGCTCGGAAGCCGGGGCCTTGGACGAGAGCATCATGGAGACAAGATTAGTGGCAAGGTCCTTGACGCCAACGGAGGCGATGCCCTCGACATCGGACACGGCGCGCGAGACGATGGCGGTCAGAACATCGGGCGAAATGCCGATGCCGTCAATCTTGATTTCCTGGGGCATGAGTCCTCCTAGAAGAGTTGGTTGCTAGACGCGGGAGACGAACTTGCCGTCGCGGGTGTCAACCTTGATGACCTCGCCCTCGTTGAGGTACATGGGGACCTGGATGACAGCGCCGGTGTCGATCGTGGCCGGCTTGGTGGAACCCTGGACGGTGTCGCCCTTAAAGCCCGGGTCGGTCTGGACGATGGTGGTCTCGATGAACATCGGCGGAGTCACGCCCATGAGCTCATCGTCGGCGAAGAGCAGCTGGCAGATGTCGTTCTCGCGCAGCCACTTGGAGTTCTCACCCACCATGTCCTCGGGAACGGGAACCTGCTCATAAGACTCGTTGTCCATGAAGATGTAGTCAGTGCCATCGTTGTAGAGGTACTGGAACTCACGGGTGGTGAGCATGACGCTCTCGAACTTGGTGCCGGCGTTGCAGGTGTTCTCGACGACGCGGCCGCTCTTGATGTCGCGGGTCTTGTAGCGCACAAACGCGCCACCCTTGCCCGGCTTGACATGCTGGAACTCGACGATGGTGTAGACCTTGTCCTTAATGCGGAGACCGAGGCCGTTCTTGAAGTCGGCGGTAGAAATGGTAGGCATAGCGACCTTTCTTGTTATGGGCAGAACGCACAAGCGTCCAAATTACATACGACCGA
>CABSNS010000239.1:0-2764 GCA_902479105.1 uncultured Collinsella sp.
CTGGGAGACGTGCTCGCCCAGGACCTGCTTAAGCGCGGCGTCGAGCAGGTGGGGGGCGGTGGGGTTGCGGCGCAGGAAGCCACGGCGCTCGGCGTCGAGCGCGGCGGTAACAGCGGCACCGACAGTCAGCGTGCCATCGGCAACGTGCGCGACGTGGGCATACAGGCCGTTGTGGTTCTTGGTGTCGGCAACGGTCAGAACAACGCCCTCGGCGGAAAGCTTGCCGGCATCGCCCTGCTGACCACCCATCTCGGCATAGAACGGGGTTCGGTCGAGCACAACCTCGACGTCCTCGCCGGCGGCAGCGGACTCGACGGACTCGCCGTTGCGCACGATGGCGACAACCTTGGCGCCCTCGATCACATCGTTGTCATAGCCGTCGAACTCGGACGCTGCGACCTTGTCGGAAAGCTCGACCCACACGTCGTTGAAGCTGCCCCAGGCGTCGCCCTTGGCATTGGCGCGGGCGCGGGCCTTCTGGTCCTCCATGCAGGCAGTGAAGCCGTCCATGTCGACGTCGTGACCAGCGGTGCCGGCGATCTCGACGGTTAGGTCGATGGGGAAACCAAAGGTGTCGTGCAGCTTAAAGGCAACATCGCCCGGAAGCGCAGCACCCTCGGCAAGCGCTGCCAGGGCCTCATCCAGGTAGACGCGACCGTTGTCGAGCGTCGTGGAGAAGCGCTCCTCCTCGGAGGCGACGATACCCTTGACGAGCGCGACGTTCTTGAGCAGCTCAGGATAGGCCTCGCCCATCTGAGCATTGACCTCGTCGATGAACTTGGTCAGGAAAGCACCCTCGATGCCCAGCAGGCGACCGTGGAACACGGCACGGCGGAGCAGACGGCGAAGGACGTACTCGCGACCCTCGTTACCGGGCAGGATGCCGTCCGAGATCATAAAGTCGACGGCACGGGAGTGATCGGCGATGATGCGCAGGGAGCGGCTGGCGCCGGAGTAATCGTCGGCGTCATAGGTCTTGCCGCTGATCTCCTCGCCCAGCTTGATGAGATGCTGCATCAAGTCGCCGTCGTAATTGGCGGTCTTGTGCTGCATGATGGCGGCCATGCGCTCAAGGCCCATACCCGTATCGAGGTTGCGGTGCGGCAGCTCCGGCATGGAGCCGTCCTCCTGGCGGTCATACTGGGTAAAGACGAGGTTCCAGAACTCCAGGAAGCGGTCGCAGTCGCAGCCGGGCTTGCAGTCGGGGCTGCCGCAGCCGACTTCCTCGCCCATGTCAAAGTAGATCTCTGAGCACGGACCGCAGGGGCCGGTGGGGCCAGCGGCCCAGAAGTTGTCGTCCTCGCCCAGGCGGGAGATGTGGTCCTCAGCAACGCCCAGAGAACGCCACACGTCGTGGGTCTCATCGTCCTCGGTAAAGACGGTAAAGTACAGGCGGTCGAGCGGCAGCTTGAACTCCTTGGTGATGAGCTCAAAGGCCCAGGCGCAGGCCTGCTGCTTGGAGACGCCGCCAAAGGAGAAGTCGCCGAGCATCTCGAAGAAGGACAGGTGACGGCCATCCTCGCCGATGCAATCGATGTCGTTGGTGCGGACGCACTTCTGGCAGGAGATAGCGCCGATCTCCTTCATGGTCTTCTTGCCCTGGTAGTACTCCTTAAACTGGTTCATGCCAGCGTTGGCAAGCAGCAGCGAAGGATCGTCGGGGACGAGGGACGAAGAAGGATAGAGCTTAAGACCGCGCTCCTCAAAGAAGTTGAGGAACTTAGAGCGAATCTCGGCCGTAGTCATTGACGGGTAGTCAGCACTCATAGAGGGAATCTCCTCGGTTTCACATCGAAACAGTTCAAACGTAACGATATTACCATCCCACCGCGCCTGTGCAAAAAAGAGGGCCGGCACAATGCCGGCCCTTCAGCGAAATTGCATGTTAGCGCGTATGAATATTAATCCGAATTACCCCGCTAGTTGTCATCATCGTCCATGGAGCCGTCGATGCCGGTTTTGGTGTCGTCGTCTGAGTTGGAATCATCGTCTTTGGCGAAGGGGTTTTTGAAGAAACCCGTCGCATCGGGCTGCAGGCCCGAGAGCTTGATCCAGGGATTATCGAGCTCGGGCTTGGGCATGGCCTTGGCCTCGGCCGCAGTCTCGTTGCCGATGAGCTCGGACTCGTAGATGAAGGTATCGTCGCCGAGCGCATCGTAGGCGGCGACCGGGTTGCCATCGGCATCGCGGTACGGTGTGCTCTTAAACACGGCGCCGTCATAGGCCACAAGCTGGCGGCCGGTCTCATTCTCGAAGTAGTACACGAAGATACCTTTGAGGGCCGCACACAGCGGGATGGCAATAATCATGCCGATGGGGCCCATGAGTGCCGAGCCAATAACGAGCGCCGTGAGGCTCATGATGGGATGCACCTGCACCGAGCTCTGCATGACCTTAGGCGAAATCACATTGTCGGTGACGTTTTGCGCGATCATTGTCACGATCAAGGTCCACAACGCCAGCATCGGGCTAAACATAAAGCCGAGCACCGTGGCAATCGCAGCGCTCACCCAAGGACCGACAACCGGAACCAAATGCATGATGCCGGTGAAGATGGCCATGAGTGCCGCGTATGGATGGCCAATGAGCGTAAAGCCGATGAAGGCGAGGATGCCACCGCAGATCGACGTTACGACCATGCCGCGCATATAACCGCCGACCGAGCGCGAAAGAATCGCGACCATAAAACGGTACGAGGTCTCCTTTTCCTGACCAATGATGGTGCAGACCTCGTGGTGCATACGGGGATAGTCGCAGGCCAACC
>CABSNS010000240.1:0-2756 GCA_902479105.1 uncultured Collinsella sp.
CTACACCGTCTAATTCGTCGGCAGCGTCAGATGTGTATAAGAGACAGGGCCATAAAGGCCGTGGCTATTGCGCGCGGTTTTTTGATTCCAACCGGGTTTGATATTTCCTGCGCGCCCGTGTTCTCCGACATCCTCATTAACGGGGAGTCGCGCACGGCCATCCGCCTTTCTATCTACGTTCACCAGATCAATCGAGCTGCTATGGATAACGTCGTCATGGATGATGTTAAGCCAGTGGCATAGCTTCTGCTTGCCTCGATTCGCCTCCCTTCCATCGTTAGGACTTATGCACATGGACCAGCGTTCCGTACGCGATATTCTTGCCGGTAAAACCTACTTTATCCGCACCTTTGGCTGCCAGATGAATCAGCACGATTCCGAGCGCGTGAGCGGTCTGCTTGATTCGTATGGCTGTCTCATGGCGCTCGATCCCGAGCATGCCGATATCGTTGTCTTCATGACATGCTGTGTACGTGAGGCCGCCGATACTCGCCTGTACGGTCAGTGCAATTCCTGCAAAAGCCTGCCGCCTTCGCCTTCGGGCAAGCGTGTGGTTGCCGTGGGCGGCTGCATTGCGCAGCGTGATGGCGAGGGCCTGCTCACCAACGTCGATAACGTCAATGTCATCTTTGGCACGCATTCTATCGCACATGTGGCCGAGCTCATTGCCGAGGCGTTCCTTGACGGCAAGCGTCATATCCGCACCAATGAGCATGAGGATACGGATGCCATGAGCATGCCGTGGCATCGCGAGACCCAGTATCACGCCTGGGTGCCCATCATGACGGGCTGCAATAATTTCTGCACCTATTGCATCGTGCCGTACGTGCGCGGTCGCGAAAAGAGCCGCCCCTTCGAGGAGATTGTCGACGAGGTGACCGGTTTGGTGCGCCAGGGCGTGCGTGAGATTACGCTGCTGGGCCAAAACGTTAACTCATATGGTCGCGATCTGTTTGGCAAGCCGCGTTTTGCCGATCTGCTGCGTGCCGTGGGCGATACGGGTGTGGAGCGCATCTTCTTTACGTCTTCGCATCCCAAGGATCTTCTCCCCGAGACCATCGACGCCATGGCCGAGACGCCTGCCGTTATGCCGCAGCTGCACCTGGCCGTCCAGTCAGGTTCGACACGGATCCTCAAAGAGATGAATCGCCGTTATACACGCGAGGACTATCTGGGCCTGGTCGATCGCATCCGCAATCGCATGCCCGATATCGCGCTCTCGACTGACATTATCGTTGGCTTTCCGGGCGAGACTGAAGAAGACTTTGAGCAGACGCTCTCACTTGCCGAGACGGTCCGTTATGCTCAGGCCTATACCTTCATCTATTCCAAGCGCGCCGGTACCCCGGCCGCCGAGATTGACGATCCTACGCCGCATGAGGTTATTCTCGAGCGTTTCAACCGCCTGGTTAAGGTTATCGAGACCACGGCACATGAGTATAACCAGGGTGAGCTTCATACTGTGGTGCCGGCGCTCATTGAGGGTACGAGCAAGAAGAACGATGCGGTCCTGCTGGGCAAGAGTCCCAAGAATCAGACCGTGCATGCGCCTATCCCCGAGGGTTACAGCATCGATCAGCTTGTTGGCAAGATCGTTGATATTGACGTTGACGTTGCCAAGACCTGGTATTTGTCCGGCTCCGTTGTGGGCGAGCCGCGCTAATGGTTTCTTCCGGGGCAGGTCTTTCCGCCGTTGCGATCGTCGGTCCGACGGCGGTTGGTAAGAGTGATGTTGCCGACCGTTTGGCCGCTCGTCTTTCGTCCGAAGTGCTGTCGTGCGATGCGATGCAAATCTATCGCGGCATGGACATCGGTACCGCAAAGATGACGCCCGATGAGTGTACGGCGCCGCTGCGTCTCGTCGACATTGTAGAGCCGGGTGTGGCATATTCTGCTGCGCTTTATCAGGCTGACGCTCGCGCGCATGTTGAACGTCTCCTTGGTTCGGGTCGCCTGCCGGTTTTTTGCGGAGGTACGGGGCTGTATCTCAAGGCCGCCCTCGATGAGATGGATTTTCCCTCGGGCGAGCTTGTGGACGATCGTCGCGCGGGGTATCAGGAACTTGCCGAGCGCATAGGCGAGGAAGCGCTGCACGCGCTGCTTGCCGAGCGTGACCCCGAGTCCGCTGCGGTCATCCATCCCCATAATGTTCGCCGCGTGATTCGCGCGCTCGAAATGCACGATGATGGTGTGTCCTACGCGCAGCAAAAGTCGCAGTTTAGTGTTCCGCGCGAGCATTATCATGCCCTATGGTTTGGTCTGACGCGTAATCGCAAGGTGCTCTACGAGCGCATTAACCTGCGTGTCGATATGATGTTTGAGCAGGGTCTTGTCAATGAGGTCCGCAGTCTTATGGGGCAGGGGCTGGGAGATGCCCTGACGTCGATGCAGGCAATTGGCTATAAAGAGATCATTGATGCTTTCAATGGCGTGATTTCTATGGATGAGGCTCGCGAACTCATCAAGATGCGTTCGCGTCGCTATGCCAAACGTCAGCTTTCGTGGTTTAAGCGCGATGACCGTATCGTGTGGTTTGATATGGACGAGTTTACGATCGATGAGGTCGTTGAGGACATCCTGCATCGTATTGAGGCTGCCTAATGGCCCGTTTCCCCCTTGTTCCCACGGCACCCGAGCCCGAGCGTGCCATATTAGTTGGTGTTGAGTGGCGCGACAATGCATGGCCGCTCGATCGTTCGCTTGACGAGCTTGAGCGCCTGGCCCATACGGCTGGCGCCCAGTGCGTGGCGCTGTCT
>CABSNS010000241.1:0-2754 GCA_902479105.1 uncultured Collinsella sp.
GGACACGACGACCCAGGGGATATCGGAGAAGCGGGCGTCAGAAGCGAGCGCGGCGCGGAGCTCGTCCACATCGTCGGTGGTAAAGCTCGTGCCCAGAAGGCCGTTGATCTCGGTCAGGTTAGGCTTGACCAGCTCGGGCTTAACCTCGGACTTGAGCGCAGCCTCGAGCGAGGCACCCGAGGTATCGAGCAGCACCTTGGCTCCGGCGTTCTCGGCAATGCCCGTGATCTTGGCGTAGTAGTCCGCCTCGACGCCGCGGGGCAGCGAACCCGAGATGGTGACGACGTCGGCCTTACCTGCAAGCTCGGTAAACTTGGCGGTAAAGGCATCGAGCTCCTCGGGGGCAATTGTCGGGCCGCTCTCGAGCAGCTCGGTCTGGTTGCCGGCATGAAGGATATTGAGGCAGATGCGGGTCTCGCCCTTGATGGGCACAAAATCATTCTTAATGCCGTTGGCATCCATGAGCTCTTCCATATAGGCGCCCATATGACCACCAAGCAGGCCGGTTGCCACAACGTCGTCGCCCAGCTGGCCCAGGACGCGGGCAACGTTAAGGCCCTTGCCGCCGGCGGTCTTTTCGGGTGTCACGCGGTTGACGTCGTCGATGACGAGTTCATCGAGCTGATAGCGCGTATCGACAGACGGGTTCATCGTAACGGTGAGGATCATTTTTAGCTCCTTATCTCGCAGGCTCCTTGTGCCTCGCGATACGAGTCGACAAAACGGAATTACAGAATCTCAATCGTGAACGAGCGAACGACGGTCTCCTTGGGCTTGGCGACAAGGCAGCCGCGCTTATGCTCAAGCACATCGTCCTCATCGGAACAGGTCGAAAGACCGCCCCAAGGCTCAACCGCCACAAAATCGCCCTCGGGCTTGCTCCACACAATGAGATATGGGAAGCCCTCAAAGCTCAGGCGGACGCCCTTGTCCTCGCCCTTTTTGGAAAGCGTGACCTGACGGCTCTCGAGCACGTCAAAGATGGTCTCCGCAAAATCGAAGAGCTCATGTGACAGAGGCAGCGTCTTTCCCACCATGGGGTTCTTGGAGCGGTTTGCCACGTCAATCAAGCCAGTCGAAGGGACAGCGGTGCAAAGCTCCGCAGCCTCGTCTTTCTCAAAGCGCAACTCGTAGTCCGTATAGGCCTCGCCCTCATCGAGCGGGCACCTAAAGCCGGGATGACCGCCGATAAAGAACGGCATGTCCTCGGTACCCTCGTTGGTAACCTCATAGGCGACACGCACGGCGGCGTCCTCAAGCGTATAACGAGCGACAAGCTTAAACGGGTACGGATAATCGCTCAGCAGCGCGGCGTTGTCCTCCGAAGCCAGGCACATCGCCAGCTCGTTCTCGTCTTGGCTCAGCAGCTTCCACTCCTGTTTGCGCGCAAACCCGTGGCGAGCGAGCTTTACATGATGCCCGGCAAACGTCATGGCGCTGTTGTCGCGCAAGCCTCCGCAAATCGGAAAGCAGACCGGCGCCTGTCCGGACCACACTGCGGGATCGCCCTGCCACAAGTACTCGCGACCTCCGGCCTCAATCGAGGTAAACGAACCACCAGCCGTGGACACCTTAATAGAAATCGAATCGTTGGAGAGAGCGTATTCCATTGCCCATCCTTTCGAACAACTGCTTTTTTGCTCGCAAGAACCCGTCTCGGCCCTGACCAAAGGACAAACCCGCACGTTCATCGATGCGTCCGGTATCCCAGCCATGCAACGGGGTACCATACAGACATTGATGCAATTACAGCTGAAAGGCCTTCTTATGCGAACCATCATCCTCTACGCCTCGCGCCATCACGGCAATACGAAAAAGCTCGTGGACGCCATCGTCGAGGCACACCCCGAGATCGATACCCTCGACGTCAAGGCGCTCGGCAAAAACGAGTATCCCAACCTGCACGAATACCATCTGATCGGTGTCGCCACGGGCATCTATTACTCCGAGATCGACAAAGATATGGCACGCGTGCTCACTAACGTGCTGCAACCGCAGGACAAGGTGTTTGGCCTTATGACCTATGGCGGCAAAAACAAGTGGTACGGCAAGGATATCGATGGCATCTGCCGCATGAGGCAGGCCATCTTTATGGGTGTCTACGGCTGCCCCGGCTTTGATACGTGGGGTCCGTTCAAGCTCGCCGGCGGTGTCCAAAAGGGACACCCGACCGCTGAGGAAATTAAGGGCGCCGTCGACTTCTTCGACAAGATCGAAGACGAGTATGGCAACATCATCGTCGAAGAGTACGCCAAGCGCGAAAAGCGCCTAGCATACGAGAAGGAGCATCCCGCGGGGGGTCTTGTGGCCGGCGTCAAGCGCACGGCAAAGAAGATCGCTAACAAGCTGTAACTGTTAAGGTGCTTTTGAGCGTTTAACCCATACGGCGGGTCCGAGCAGATTCGGGCCCGCCGTCTTTTTCTATCGTTACTCGGTAAAGGCGTTGCCGACGCTCTGGCCGCCAACATACGTCTCGACGAGGGTGAGCTCATGGTCGAACACGACAAAGTCGGCGTCGCGACCCGGCATGATGCTGCCGCACTTATCCTCGATGTGCGCGGAGCGTGCCGGCACCTCGGTTGCCATGCGAATGGCGATATCGGCGCTGGCGATGCCCCAGTCAACGATGTTCTTGACGCCCTGGGCAAGCGTGAGCACCGAGCCGGCAATGCTCTTGCCGTCGGCGAGCCAGCACAGGTTGTCCTTCATGATGACGTCCATGCCACCACTGGTGTAGCTGCCCTCGGGCATGCC
>CABSNS010000242.1:0-2749 GCA_902479105.1 uncultured Collinsella sp.
GCTCAAGGTGGTTCGGCCCACGACGGGCGGCGGTCGCGACGACCTGTCCGATTCCGTGATCGGCAAGGACAAGATCCGCATTGGCATGGAGGCGGCCTACGCCCCGTACAACTGGCAGGTCTCCGAAGCCAGCGAGTACACCATCCCCATCGACAACGTGCAGGGCGCCTATGCCGATGGTTACGACGTGCAGATCGCCAAGATCGTCTGCAAGGCCCTCGGCGGCGAGCCCGTTGCCGTCAAACAGAGCTTCTCGGGTCTTATCGATTCGCTCAACAACGGCCAGATCGACCTCATCATTGCCGGCATGAGCGCCACGCCCGAGCGCGAGGAGTCCGTCGGCTTTTCCGATCCGTACTTCATTGGCTACTTTGGCCTGTTCGTAAAAGAGGGTTCCCCCTACCAAAACGCGACCAAGTTCAGCGACTTTAGCGGCGCTACGGTGCTCGGGCAAAAGGACACCATGCTCGATACCGTCATCGACGAGATCCCGGGCGTTGTCCACAAAAATCCGGTCGACTCGGTCCCCACGGTGTTTTCGAATCTGCTGCAGGGCACCTGCGACGCCGTGACTTACAACACCGAGAATGAGAAGGGCTATATGGCCCAAAATCCCGGTATCGTCCCCATCCAGTTTGCCGAGGGCGAGGGCTTTAAGCAGGAGGTCACGGCAAATGTCGGTTGCCGCAAGGGCTCGGACAAGCTGCTTAAGCTCATCGACAAGACACTCAAGGGCATTAGCCAAGAGGAGCGCGACCAAATGTGGGACGCGTGCCTCGACCGTCAGCCGGCATAGGGAGGCAGCATGAAAACCATTAATCGCCTGGCCTCCTTTATCAAGGCCGACCACCGTTATGTATACCTGGGCACGAGTGTTATCGCGGCGCTCGGCCTGGCGTTTAGCCAACGCAACCCCACGCCGCTGAGCTTCTTGGCCCCCACCGGTATCTTCCAAGACTGCCTCTGGGCAATCCTTTGGGCCTGGCTCGTCGTGTCGGCGGCGGCGCTGGTCACCAAGCTCATGCACTGGAACGACTATCGCGAAAAGTCGCCGTTCGCATCCGAGCGCTGCCGTCGTGGCGCACGCCTGGGCAGCTACGTCGTGGTCGCCATCGCGGCAGTTTTCTTTATCGACCGCTGCGTCATGTCGTTTATCGACCTGGTGCAGGTGAGCATTGTCTCGGATTCCAACCCCAGCGACTTTTTGTCGAGCCTGGTCTACATGACCTACAAGAGCGGGGACTTCTTCATTCGCGGTATCGAGATCACCATCGCGCTTGCCACCTTCGGCACCGTCATCGCATTCTTCCTGGCGCTGCTCTTCGTGTTCCTACGCATTCAGACGTTCGACCGCGTGGATAACGACCTGGTGCGCTTCGTTAAGAGTATCGGCCGCGGCTTTGCGACCGTCTACTCCACCATCGTGCGCGGCACGCCCATGATGGTCCAGGGCCTGCTCATCTATTACGCGGGCTTCACCGTTTTGCGCGGCATGGGCTTCGAGACCGCCCAGGCCAACCAGATCTGGAGCACCTTCACCGCCGGCCTCGTCACCATCTCGCTCAACTCCACCGCCTACATGATGGAGGTCCTGCGCGGCGGCATCGAGTCCATCGATTCCGGCCAAGCCGAGGCGGCGCGATCGCTGGGCCTGTCGCAGTGGCAGGCCATGCGCAAAGTCGTGTTCCCCCAGGGCATTAAAAATGCGATTCCGGCGCTCACCAACGAGCTCATCATCAACATCAAGGATTCGTCGGTGCTCTCGGTCATCGGCGTGTTCGACCTTATGTACGCTACTACCACGGTCGCCGGCGTGTACTACCGCCAGATGGAGGTCTACTGCGTGGCGCTCGTGGTCTACCTGATCCTGACGCTCGTGGCGAGCCGCCTGCTCGAAGCCTTTGGCAAAAAGCTCGGTGCCGAGGCTCCGGCCACGCTGCCCAGCTCTAACTAGGCTTAAGACGAGGAGAATCATCATGGCAGATACCGCCACTACCGGCGTTGCGGCCGCCGCACAGACCAATGAGCCGCTCATCCGCGTCGAGGGCCTGCGCAAGAGCTTCGGCTCGCTCGAGGTACTCAAGGGCATCGACCTGTCCGTTAACCCCGGCGAGGTCGTCACCATTATCGGCGCCTCGGGCTCGGGCAAGTCGACCTTCCTGCGCTGCCTCAATCTGCTCGAGACCCCGGACGCGGGCCACATCTGGTTCCACGGCCAGGACCTCACGGCCGAGCGCTGCAACATTAACAAGCTGCGTGAGGACATCGGCATGGTGTTCCAGGGCTTTAACCTGTTCAACAACATGGATGTGCTCGACAACTGCACGCTTGCGCCCGTCACGCTCAAAAAAATGAGCAAGGCCGAGGCCGAGAAGGTCGCGATGGAGCATTTGACGAGTGTGGGGCTCGAGAAGTTCGCGCACGCCGCCGTGGGTCGCCTGTCCGGCGGTCAAAAGCAGCGCGTGGCCATCGCTCGTGCCCTATGCATGAATCCGCAGATCATGCTGTTCGACGAGCCGACCTCCGCACTCGACCCCGAGATCGTGGGCGAGGTGCTCGAGGTCATGCGCAAGCTCGCTGCCGACGGCATGACCATGGTCGTCGTCACGCACGAGATGGCCTTTGCCCGCACGGTGTCCGACCGCGTGGTCTTTATGGACAAGGGCGTGGTGCTCGAGGATGCCGCGCCGGTCGAGCTCTTCGGCCTGTCTCTTATACACATCTGACGCTGCCGACGAATTAGACGGTG
>CABSNS010000243.1:0-2743 GCA_902479105.1 uncultured Collinsella sp.
GGGTCAGCCCGTGGGAGGCCAGGGCGCCGCTGACCGGTGGACGGCACCGAGCCGTCATCCAGACTGAAGAAGGGGGAGGCCTCGCGGCCTCCCCCTTTTTTGCGTTTACGGGCTTTTGTCTCACATAGTAGCTGTGTTTTATAACCCTCGTTTGTCGCATCTTCTGTGAACGGGCTACAATAACTTAGTCTGTGCGATATGGAGGTGAACATGGCTGAAGCTGGTATCGGCGTTGATATCGTCGAGATTTCCCGCATGAAATCAATTCTTGAAAAGACGCCGTCGTTTGCTCGGCGTGTGTTTACCGAAGAAGAGCGTGCGTATTGCGATGCATCATCGCGTCCCGCTGCTCACTATGCGAGCCGCTTTGCTTCGCGCGAGGCGGTGCTTAAAGCTCTCGGCACGGGTTTTAGTCAAGGCGTGGGTCGCAAGGATGTTTCGGTAACGCGTGATAAACTCGGCAAACCGAAGGCGCTGCTTTCGGGCCGTGCTCTCGAGATCGCTCAAGAACTGGGTGTTGTTGAGGTCGCTCTTTCCATTACGCTTACGGGAGACTTGGCCGTTGCGAATGCCATCGCGATTACCGAAGATGCTCGGCCTAAGCCAAAAGATGAAAAGGTGAGCACCAAGAAACGCGTTGCGCAGACATTTAAAGAGGCTCGCTCTGTTTTAGATGAGCTTGAGCAGCTGCAGAATTCAGCATTGACGGAGCACCTGGGCGATGCTTCGCAAGATACGCTAGGAGCATAGATGAAACCGGTTTTGAGTACCGAAGAAGTCGTTCGTCTCGAGGATATCATCGAACGCGAAGGGACTTCGAAGGCCGAGCTTATGGAGCTAGCGGGTGAGTTTGCCGCCAACGAGGTCTTGAAGCTCAATTCCGATCGGGTTCTCGTTCTGGTCGGTTTTGGTAATAATGGCGGCGACGGTTGGGTTGCCGCCGATATCCTGAGCCATAAGGGTGTGGACGTGGATATCGTTTCTCCGGTTGAACCGGATGAGATTCCTGCTGCTCTGGCACGTCATGTTGCTCGTCGTACTGCCGGCCGCGATGTGCACGTTTGCGTCGGCCCTTCGCGTGACGAACTCGAGGTTTTGATCGATAAGGCCGATGTTGTTGTCGATGCCATTTTTGGTACCGGTTTTCACGGGAATCTGCGTGCGCCGTTCTCCATCTGGATTCCTACGGTCAATGAATGCGCCGATTGTGTCGTATCCATTGATGTCCCCTCGGGCCTGAATGCCGAGACGGGCGTTGTTGATGACGACTGCATTCGTGCCGAGCGCACGGTGACGATGATTGCGCCCAAGATTGGTCTGTATAGCGCTGATGGTCCTGAGTATGCCGGCGATTTGATCTGCGGCAATCTTTACGACCGTCTTGACGAGGTCATCGATGATGTCGACCACGCCGCCGAGATTGTCGAGCCCGGTGACTTAGTTGATTACTTTGCTCCACTACCTACGAATATCGATAAGTATTCCCGTGGCTCTGTGCTTATTGTCGCCGGATCTGCACAATATCCTGGTGCTGCCATTATGGCGGCCAAGTCTGCAGCTCGCGCGGGTGCTGGTTACGTGGCAGTCGCGGCTCCTGACGCCTGCGCTAATCTTATTCGCATGGCACTTCCTTCGATTCCCGTCTTTGCTATTCCGTCTGATTCCCGCGGCTCCTTTGGCGCCGCTGCGCGCATGACGGTGTGCGAGATTGCAAAGAAGTACAGCTGCGTACTGTGCGGCCCCGGTATGACGACGTCTGCCGGCGCTATGCAGGTGGTTTCGGGCTTGCTCGAGCTTGATGTACCGCTTATTTTGGATGCCGATGCACTCAACTGCCTTGCTAAGATTGCCATTGACGGTATTGATAGTAACCCCGAGATGTATCGTCGCGAGCAGCCGTTGGTTATGACGCCGCACTATCGTGAGCTTTCGCGTCTGGTTGCCGGTGACGAGGTGAACGACCTTGGTACCGCGATTGCGGCCGCGCAGAAGGTCGTCTGGGCTGCAGGCTCCGACAACCTGGTTGTCATTGCCAAGGGGCCGACGACGGCTATCTGTGGCGTTGAGCGTGTGCTGCTGCCGCTCTCGGGTCCGGCTTCTCTGGCAACTGCCGGTTCGGGTGATGTTCTCGCGGGTATTTTGGCCGGCACGCTTGCCACCATGCGCGACGAGATGGATCGTTGGGAGTTGCTGTATTCGTACGCCGTCGCACTTCACAGCTACGCCGGTTTTGCCGCGGCGACGGAGTATGGTGAGAAGAGCGTCATCGCGACCGATCTTATCGACTTGATCGGTCCTGCCATGGAACTGGCGGCAAAGGATGCGCTCGAAGATCTGGGAATCATGGACGAAGGGTCGGATGACTAATCATGAATAAAGCCGATTTGACGCGCTGGTCCTGGGTCGAGATCGACCGCGGGGCGCTCCGTCGCAACACGAGGGCCTATAAGAATTTACTGAATCCACGTCAGCGCCTGTGCTGCGTGGTTAAGGCCGATGCTTATGGTCATGGAGCTGTTGAGTGCGCCAAGATCATGTATTCGGCCGGTGCCGACATGTTTGCCGTGGCGACGGTTAACGAGGGCGTTGAGCTCCGACAGGGCGGGATTACGAAACCCATCCTCATCCTAAGCGAGCCGCCTATCGAGGCCATTCCGACGTTGCTCGAGTTTGATATCATGCCCTCGGTCTATACGTCTGACTTTGCTCTTGCGTATGGCGAATGTGCCGTCGCGGCGGGCAA
>CABSNS010000244.1:0-2717 GCA_902479105.1 uncultured Collinsella sp.
TAATTCGTCGGCAGCGTCAGATGTGTATAAGAGACAGCCTGATGGGCTTCTTTAAGATGTACGACCTCTCGCTCGGCGCGGTCGACGCGATCGCCTTTGCCGGCGTGGTGCCGCAGCTCTCGCGCGAATGGCACGCTGTGGCCGACCGCATTGCCGCAGACGCCATCGTCATCGGGCCGCAGACGGCCGCCGTGACCAAGCTGCGTGCGGCGCGACCCCAGGCCGTGGGCGCCGACCGCGTAGCTAACGCCGTCGCAGCCGAAGCTTTCTACGGCGCGCCAGCGATCGTGGTGGACTTTGGTACCGCGACCAATATCGACGTCATCGATGAGGACGGCTATTACATTGGCGGAGCGATCGCGCCGGGCATCCGCATCTCCATGGACGCGCTAGCTGCCCGCGCTGCCAAGCTCGCCAGCGTTCCGCTCGAGGCGCCCGAGCACGCCATCGGCCGTGACACCGAGGAATGCATCAAGGTCGGCGCCGTGATGGGCGCCGCCGCCATGGCCGAAGGCCTGGTCGCGCGCATGAAGCGCGAGCTGGGCCGCGACGATGCCACCGTTATCGCCACAGGCGGTCTCGCCGGCATCGTCGCCGATTCGACCGATGCCTTCGACGTGGTCGACGGACAGCTCACCATCAAGGGTATCTGCGAAATCTACCGCCGCATGCAGGAGCTGGGATAGGACAGGGGCTTAAGTCGAGCACGCCCGATGCCACAGTCCCCGCAAATGCTCGCCAAGCCTATTCCTCAAAATCGAAAAATTTTCAGTTTTGAGGAATAGGGCGCTGGCAACCCATTCCCCAGATAGGCGAAACCCTCCCCGGCACAGGCCGAGGAGGGTCTTGTTGTCATCGTTATCTTTGAGCGCGGGCGCCCCGCGCTACAGCCCGCGAATTCGTACGGCCTCGGGCGGAAACTCCTGCTCGCCGGCATCGGTCTTGATAGTCGCACGACCCCAGATATCCAGGCCCGCAAACACACCGACCGCAAGCGGCAAACCGCTGGGCGACACCGCCGCAACCTGGCGGCCCAGCAGCGGCACCATGTCGAAGTACTCGCCCAGCACGGGAGCCAGCGGCCCTGCGGCGCCTTGCGGCGTGTTGGCAACAACCGCCCAGGCATCCACGCGGGCCAGCACGGCGGCGGCCAGCGTCTCGACCAGCGCTTCGTCAGCTACGTCCACACCAAGCTCGCTCAGCGCCGAACGCTCAATATCCACCGTCACGGCACCGAACATGCCCGCAGCACCGGCACCGCCGTTCACGGTAACACGCGCGAGCGACGTCTCAAACGCAGGCGCACCGCACACGATATCGCTCGGCCACTGGATACCCACCTTACCGGCAAGGCCCAACCCCGGCGTCGAAGCCGTGCCCACGAGCGCGTCCATCATGCCCATCGCGGCCACAAACGGCAGGCCGTGGAAGGCATGCATGTTCACATCCGGACGCACGACCAGCGAAAACGTCAGCGAAGCATCGCCCGCGCTCCACGCGCACCAGCCCGCGGACACGCCCTCGCGGCCCGCGTCGCGCGCCGCGTCGAGCTCGGTGCCGGCGGCAACAGCATTCATCTCGATCATCTACATACGCCCCAATTCGCCCACGATATGACCCACGCGGTCCTCGGGCTCCTTAACCTCGACGCCGTTGTAGCGGAAGAACCGCGCCGGGTCGTGCATCAGGTCCTCGAGCGGCACCAGCACAAAGTCACGCTCGCCGATCAGCGGATGCGGCAGGCGCAGCTTTTTGCCGCCGTGGGTCTCGCCGTCCATCCACAGCAGGTCCAGGTCGATGGTGCGCGGGCCGTTGGCCTTGGCCTTTTTGGAACGGTCGCGGCCCAGCTCAGCCTCGATCTTCATGAGCTCGTCGAGCAGCACCAACGGCGCCAGCTCGGTCTTGATCTCGATGACGGCGTTGGCAAATGCGTCCTGGCGCGTCTCGTAGGCCGGCTCGCTCTCGTAGATCTTGGAGGAGTTGGACACGCAGGTGAGCGGAATCTCGGCGATCATGTCGCGCGCGGCGCGGATGTTGTCGCAACGATGCCCCAGGTTGGAGCCCACGGCCACAAACGCGCGGCGCGGCTGCGGCTTGGCAACCGCCCAGTAGCCATTCAGGAACTGCGCAAAGCCCGCGGCGTCGTGCACGCGCACGATGTTGGCACCGGCCTGGATGGCGCCCAGGCACACGCCAAACGTGGCGGCATCGCGCGCGGCGGCCTCGGTCACGCCCGAGACAGCGCCCACAAAACGCTTGCGCGACACGGCGCACATGAGCGGATAGCCCAGTGACGCCATCTTGGCAGTCTCGCGCTGGATGACGATGTCCTCGTTAGCCGACTTACCAAAGCCCGGGCCAGGATCGATGCAGATGCGGTCGCGCGACACGCCGGCATGGATGAGTGTGCGGGCCTGGTCGGACAGAAAGCCCATGACGCGGCGCATGATGGGCGCCGAATCGGGCAGGGTAAAGCGGCGGAGCTGAGAGGTGGGCACGTAGGCCTCCTCGCGGCGGGCGCTGCGGCGCATCATGGCGGCCAGGCGGTCATTGGACTCCGATGCGGCCTCGGTGGCCTCGGGCGCAGCCTCGGGCGCGGGCGCAACGGTCTCGGCGGCAGCAGCCTGCTCGGCGGCCGGCGTCTCCTGCCCCAGCTCGGTTGCAGACTCGGACGTGGGCTCCGGTTCGCCAAACGGCAACGAGGGTTGCACCACGCC
>CABSNS010000245.1:0-2704 GCA_902479105.1 uncultured Collinsella sp.
TTGCGCACAGCATTGTCGTAGACGACCTCGCCGTCGCAGCGGCCACCCTCTCCCCCATCTTGGGCCCGGCGAGTTCGACCATCTTTGCGGTAGCGCTGCTGTTCGCGGGACTATCGAGCAGCGTGACAGCGGGCATGGCGGCGGGAACCATCACCGCGGGCATGTTCGACGAGGAATACGACATCCACGACCGACATTCCTCGATCGGGGTAGCGACCTGTTTCGCCGGCGCAGTGGCGGCGTGTCTGGTCATCCCAAATCCTTTTGAAGGTCTCATCTGGAGTCAGGCACTGCTGTCGCTTCAGCTGCCAATTACGGTCTTTGTGCTCATACGGCTCACCAGCTCACACCGCGTCATGGGCAAATACGCCAACTCGCGCCCGCTCAACGCGCTGCTCGTAGGGATCGGTGCCATCGTGACGATTCTCGACATCGTGCTGCTAACGGGAATGTAATTGGGATGGCGTGGCTGTCCAGATATAACGTCTTAATCTGTAACACGTGAGACCGTTTTAAACCGCCAGATAAATCAAAAGGGTCCCGGCCGAAAATTCGACCGGGACCCTTGGACAGAGCTATGTTCGGCTTTCGCCGTGTGCCTGCGAGTTACTCCTCGACGAGCTCAAACTCATCGGGACCAACGCCGCACACCGGGCACACGTAATCCTCGGGCAGCTCGGGCGTGTCGACCTCAACCTCGTAACCGCAAACGGTGCACACAAACTTATACGTCTTCTTCTCCTCAGCCATGATGTTCTCCTCTCGAACGTGACTGCTGGTGTACTTACTTATTAGTATATCTTCTCAATAACATAATGCAAGTATTTTTAGAACATTTCTAGCCTTGATACGACGAGGCTTTGGGCGGCGTCTTGCCCTTTAGCACCTTGTGATAGTAGTCGTACGTCAGCGGCGTCTCGTCGCTCAGGCGCTCGGCATCCTCGACCTCGCCGATAAACAGCAGATGCGTGCCCACATCCACAGTGTCGATCAAACGGCAGCTAAACAGGGCCGCCGCATGCTCGGGCACATAGGGCATGCCCAGAGCCGTCTCGCGGGTCTCGTATTTGGCAAACTTGTCATAATCGCTGCTGGTGCGAAACCCAAAGTTGCCAATGTAGAGCATGTCGGCGGTCTGATCGATCACGGTCAGCGCGAACGCCTTGGCCGATGCGATGACGCCCGAGGTGACATTGTCCTTGTTCACGGCAACCGAAATACGCGGCGGCATGGACGTCACCTGCACCGCAGTGTTGATGACGCAGCCGGCGCGCAACCCGTCTGCCGCAGCGCTCACAACGTACAGACCGCTCGGCATGGTAAAGAACGCAGTTTTGTCCATAACGATCACTCCCCTAGCTCGGGTTGGAACCTCATGAATGTATGTACCCACAAAAAAGGCGGCACCCATAACGGACGCCGCCTTTGAGACATATGTGTCAGAACAGTAAGAAAGATGAGACGCCCGCAGTTGCGGTGAAATAGGGACTGAATAGCCCCTCAAATAGGCAAAACAGTCCGTATTCCACCGCAACTTATACAGAGTGCCTAGCGGTTGCGTTCCTTAAGGGCGCGGTCGATCTCGCGTTGGACATCACGCTTGGCCATGTCCTCGCGCTTGTCGTAGAGCTTCTTGCCGCGACCCAGACCCAGCAGCAGCTTTACGCGGCCGTCGGTATTAAAGTAGAGTTCCAACGGAACCAGCGCATAACCACGGTTGCGAAGTTTGCCGTCAAGAAAGTCGATCTCCTTGCGGTGCAGCAGCAAACGACGCCGACGGCCGGGATCGCGATTCCACACGCCACCATGGCTATAAGGGTGGATATGCAGTCCGATGAGCCAGCACTCGCCGCCACGAATCAGCGCAAAAGTGTCAGTGATCTGGCAGGCGCGCTCGCGAATCGACTTGACCTCGGTGCCGCTCAGCTCAATACCGCATTCAAACGTCTCATCGATAAAGTACTCGTGATGTGCCGAGCGATTCTTGGAAATGAGTTTGCGCTCGCGCTTACTGGGCATCGCCGGCCTCCTTGGCTCCATCGGCGTTTGAGCCCGCAGTCTCGCGCTTTGCCTTGCGCTCGGCATTGAGCTCGGCATCGCTCTCGCGCACCAGTTTGATAATCGCCGCGCAGGCCTCCTCGCCCACCAAGTCGCGAGCACGTACCGTCAGGCGCGTCGCCTCCTGCTTGTCGCCGTCGCTTGCAGCATCGGTCGCGCACATAATCAGGCAGATGGCAATCTCGGCCGAAGGCGAGGTCGGCACGCCTTGCAGGGCCAATTCACCCATCACGTGGTCGTCGCTCTCATCAGCGGCATCCGGATAGGTGGTATGGATCTTGTTGAGCAGGCGCGTCGTATGCGCATCGTTGGGCGCCAGGCGCAGCGCCAGACGCGCGCAGCCCACGGCAGCCGAAACGTTCTCGGTCTCGGGCTCCAAGAAGTACTGACCTAGATTGGCGTAAGCGCGGGCGGCGCACTTGCCATCGCTTGCACGCTCCAGCACCGAGAACGAGAGCGATGCCCATTCCTGCTTGTCCTCGAGTGCGCGGAACAGCTCGGCCAAATCCAAGCGATAGTTGCAGTTCATGGGGTCCCAACGCACAGCCTGCATCAGGGCATTACGAGCGCTCACATAATCCTGCTGGCGAATGTAGGCAAACGCCTGTCTCTTATACACATCTCCGAGCCCACGAGACTCCTGAGC
>CABSNS010000246.1:0-2702 GCA_902479105.1 uncultured Collinsella sp.
GGTGGTATGCCGGTCGACTTCCGTTATCAGTACGAGCCCAAGGGCCTCGGCCATGCTATTCGATCTGCTGCCGACGCCGTGGCAGGGGAGAACTTCCTGGTTCTTCTGGGCGACTACGTTGTACCTAACCGCGACATCTGCGACAAGATGCTCGCCGTTTCCAAGGAGCACGGTGGCGCTTCGGTTATCGCCGTCGCTGCTTGCTCGCCCGAGGAAGTCAGCCGCTACGGTGTTATCGCCGGTGAGCGCGTCGGTTCGCTCGAGGGTGCCGAGGACGTTGCCGATGCCGAGCCGGGCGCTGTCTGGCGTATCGGCGGTCTGGTCGAGAAGCCCGCTCCCGAGGCGGCTCCGTCCAACCTGTACATCGTCGGCCGCTATCTGCTGAGCCCGCTGGTCATGGACCTGCTGGCAGATCAGCAGGCCGGCAAGGGCGGCGAGATCCAACTCACCGACGCCATGGCCCGTTCGCTCGACCGCGAGGCCATGTATGCAGTCGTCATCGACCCGCTGTCGGGCTACGACACCGGCACTCCCTCTGGCTGGATGGCCACCAACGCCCTCATGGCTGCAAGTGACCCCCGCTTTGCCAGTGCCTTCTGGGACGCCATCGACGAGCGCGGCGGATTGATGCGCAAGTAAGCCTTCGGGCATCGACATTTACGGGCGTGGACCTCGGTTCGCGCCCGTTTTTTATAAGAGCTGCGATTGCTGGCTTCCTGTTCACAGAAAATATATGAACAGATGTTCGATAGACATACATCTACCTGCGCATTTTCTGTCGAAAAACTTTGCTACTCCAAAAACTCAATCGCGTCAAGGCTTTTCTTGCCCAACGGTCGGTACCTGATAAACTATTAGGTTGCGATAACTGGCGAAGCTATGCCTCGCCAACCCACCGAGCATTTCCGTGAAGGAGGAAAAACCTGGTGACCTACGCATACACTGCCACTGAGCGCAAGCGCGTCAGCTTCGGGAAAATCCCGGAGGCCATGGAGCTCCCCAACCTTATCTCTGTTCAAAGGGAATCCTTTGAGCGTTTTAAGGACGAGGGCCTTCGTGAGGCGTTCAAGGAATCCAGCCCCATCCAGAGCCAGAACCATGTTCTCGAGGTTACCTTCGGCGAGCATCAGTTCGGCGACCCCGCGCACACCGTCGAGGAGTGCCGCGAGAAGGACATGACCTATCAGGCCCCGCTTCTGACCGACGTCCGTCTCACCAACAAGGAGACCGGCGAGATCAAGGAGCAGCTCGTCTTCATGGGCGACTTCCCCATGATGACCGATCAGGGCACCTTCATCATCAACGGTACCGAGCGTATCGTCGTCTCGCAGCTCGTCCGCTCCCCGGGCGTGTACTACAGCTCCGAGATGGATTCGGGCAAGCAGATCTACAAGGCCCAGATCATCCCGTCCCGCGGTGCCTGGCTTGAGTTTGAGGTCGACAAGCGCGACCAGCTCATGGTCTCCATCGACCGTAAGCGCAAGCAGAGCGCCACGATGTTCCTGCGCGCCCTTGGCATCGCCGTCACCAACGACGACATCATCGAGCTGCTCGGCAACTCCGATGTGATCAAGCGTACCCTGGAGCGCGACACCGCCCTCACTCGCGAGGACGCCCTCATCGAGATCTACCGTCGTCTGCGCCCGGGCGAGCCTCCCACCGTGGACGCTTCCCGCAGCCTGCTCGAGGGTCTGCTCTTTAACCCGCAGCGCTACGACCTGGCCCGCGTCGGTCGTTACAAGGTCAACAAGAAGCTCAACCTCACTACCGAGGAAGAGGTCACGGTGCTCACCGACGAGGATATCGTCGCGACGCTGCGTTACCTCCTGTCCCTCGCTGCCGGCGAGCAGGGTTTCAAGGTCGACGACATCGACCACTTCGGCAACCGCCGCATCCGTACCGTCGGCGAGCTCGTCGCCAACCAGTTCCGTATCGGTATGAGCCGTATGGAGCGCGTCGTCCGTGAGCGCATGAGCTCCCAGGACATCGACGAGATCACCCCGCAGTCGCTCATCAACATCCGCCCGATCGTGGCCTCCATCAAGGAGTTCTTCGGTTCCTCGCAGCTCTCGCAGTTCATGGACCAGGCGAACCCCTTGACCGGTCTGACCCACAAGCGCCGTCTGTCCGCACTCGGCCCTGGTGGTCTTGCCGGCCACAAGTCCGGCTCCAGCCGCCGCACCAACGTGCCGACGGCCGTCCGCGACGTTCACAATTCGCACTACAGCCGTATGTGCCCGATCGAGACCCCCGAAGGCCCCAACATCGGCCTGATCGGCTCGCTCGCCCTCTACGCCCGCGTCAACGAGTATGGCTTCATCGAGGCCCCGTTCCGTCGTGTCGAGAACGGCGTTGCCACCGATCAGATCGACTGGATGACCGCTGACGAGGAAGAGAAGCACGTCATCGCGCCGGCCAACACGCCGCTCGATCCCAAGACCAACGAGTTCATCACGACCGATGCCGAGGGCAAGATCGTCCGCCCGCACACCGTGATCGCCCGTACCCGCGACTTCGACGGCTCCTTCGGCGCTCCCGCCGACGTGCCCGTCGAGGACGTCGACTACATGGACGTCTCGCCGCGTCAGATGCTCTCCGTCGCAGCCACGCTGATCCCGTTCCTCGAGCACGACGACGCCAAGCGTACGCTGATGGGCGCCAACATGCAGCGTCAGGCCGTGCCGCTGGTTCACCCCGCCGCT
>CABSNS010000247.1:0-2702 GCA_902479105.1 uncultured Collinsella sp.
CTACACCGTCTAATTCGTCGGCAGCGTCAGATGTGTATAAGAGACAGACATACAAGAGGAGTTTGGCGGCGAGCCCGTCGCGGCATTCTCGATGTCGCATCCGGCTGTGCCGGCCCTCTACATGGTGCTGACGCTGGGGCTCACCATGTTCTCGATGCAGCCGGTGCTGATTGCGCTGTCGCTTGCGGGCGGGCTGGCGTATGGATTTGTGACGCGTGGGGCTGCCCGCACGCTGGACGCACTTCGCTGGCAGCTGCCGGTGATTTTGATTATCGCGCTGGTCAATCCACTGTTTAGCGCTTCGGGTTCGACGGAGCTGTTCCGTATTGGCATGCGCGCGGTGTATCTGGAGAGCATGGTATATGGCCTGTGCATGGGCGGGCTGTTTGTGGCGAGTGTGCTGTGGTTTGAGGCCGCGGCGTCGATGCTCGAATACGACAAGGTACTCGCACTGTTAGGCAACGCCGCGCCGGTGATTGCGCTCATGATCTCGATGTGCATGAGGCTTATCCAGCAGTTTTTGCGCCGCGGCCGCACGGTGCTGGCGGTGCAGGACGCGATTGATGTACCGGGGCGTGCGCCGGCCGACCCCGTGCGCTCGCGCCTGCGGGCGTCGAGCGTGTTGATGGGCTGGGGCATGGAAGATTCGCTGGAGCGCGCGGACGCGATGCGCTCGCGCGGGTGGGGTGCCGCGACGCGTCGTACGACGTATGCGCGGTATCGACTGGGGCGCGGCGACGCTGCCGCGCTGGTTGGACTTGCGGTGTTTGGCGCCGCCGCGGTGGCGGTGGCGTGGACCGCGACGACGCAGTATTCGTTTTATCCGCAGCTCTCGGTGCCGGCGCCGTGGCCAGGCTATGTCGTGTACGCCGCCTGGATGGTGTTGCCTTGCGCGTTGCACGCGATTGATGAGAAGAGGTTTGGCTGATGGCTCGGTTTGATAGGAGCTCGGCGGCGGGTGTGGCATATGGCTCGGCCGCGCCGGCGATTGAGGTGCGAGGCCTTAGTTTTGCCTATCCCGGGGTCAAGGCACCGGTGCTCGAGGGGCTTGATTGGCGTGTTTCCCAAGGTGCGTTTGCACTGCTTGTTGGCGGTACCGGTTCGGGCAAGTCGACGCTGCTGTCGCTGCTCAAGCCCGAGATCGCTCCAGCGGGCGAGCGCACTGGCGAACTGCGCGTGCTGGGCGAGAACGTTGCCGACATGGACGTGCGGGCATCGGCAGAGCGCGTGGGTTATGTGTTTCAGGATCCCGAGAACCAGATTGTGTGCGAGACCGTGTGGCACGAGATGGCGTTTGGCCTAGAGAATCTGGGTGTGTCGCGCGACGAGATGCGCCGCCGTGTTGCCGAGACCAGCTATTTCTTTGGTCTGGAGGACTGGCTTCATCGTGATACCGATACGCTTTCGGGTGGCCGCAAGCAGCTGCTGTCGCTTGCCGCCGTCCTGGCGCTGCGCCCGCGCGTGCTGCTGCTCGACGAGCCCACGTCTCAGCTCGATCCCGTTGCCGAGAAGAATTTCCTGCACGCGCTGTTTCGTGTGAATCGCGAGCTGGGCTGCACGGTTGTTGTGGCGACGCATCAGCCGCGCCCAATGCTCGAATACGCGACGTGTGCGTACCGGATTGAGGATGGCCGCGTGCGCGAGGCGGCGGATATGGCTTCTTTGGTATGCCGAGAATCGCTGTTTTCCGATGACACGTTGGGGTGGGGTGCCATCCGATGTGCAAAAAACGGAGTATTCAGCAGGCGTGAGGACAATTTGGGCTCTCTGGAGCCGCCCGGGGACGTATCGAGCGCGAAAAAAAGTTTGGAATTGGACAAATCGTCCGAATTTGTGGCGCAAACGTCGCTCGAGAACGGCTTGGAAGCCTTCTCGCGCACGGATGGAAGCAGAATACTCCAAAAAATGCACGGCGGGTCGGCTACCACCCTGTCGGAAGGCTGGTTTCGCTACGATCGAGCGTCCGGCTGGGTGCTGCGCGGGCTCGATGCGTCGTTTTCGGCCGGTGCGGTGCATGCGATCGTGGGCGGCAACGGATGCGGTAAGTCGACGATGCTCTCGGTGCTGGCGAAGACCGCCAAGCTGCAGCGCGGCCGCATGGTGCGCGGAGCGGCCTCGGCGGCGCTGCTGCCTCAGAATCCCAAAGCATTGCTGGTTGCCGAGACGGTTCGCGATGAGCTGATGGAATGGGCCTCGACCTGCGGATATGACGAGAACTTGGCGCGGGAGCGTGCGGCGAGCTTGGGGTTGTCGGGTCTGGATGGACGCCATCCGTACGATCTTTCGGGCGGGCAGCGTCAACTGCTTGCATTGGCAAAACTGCTGCTAATCGGCCCCGAACTGCTATTGCTCGATGAGCCCACCAAGGGTCTAGACCTGTTCAGCCGCCGCACCATCGCCCGCGCCCTGCGTGACCATGCGAAGGCTGGCGGCACCGTCATCATGGCTACGCACGATTTGGACTTTGCCGAGCAGGTAGCCGACGACGTCGCCATGATGTTTGACGGCGAGATTGCCTGCATGGAGTCCCCGGCCGACTTCTTTGCCGACAACGTGTTCTATAGGGCGTGATGGGATGACGGACTGTCGTTTCTCGCGTTTGCTTGCAAAACTGGAGATCCCGCTGTTGTTGGCGGTGCCGGCGGTGATGGCTGCCGCGTTGCTGGCGGGTGTTGAGCAGGCAGCGTTGGCCATGCTGGTTG
>CABSNS010000248.1:0-2693 GCA_902479105.1 uncultured Collinsella sp.
AGCGTCAGATGTGTATAAGAGACAGCGTTAGTCCTCGTCATGTATATCCTCCGAGGTATCGACGGTGGGTAGAAGCTCCTCGCCATCGGTATCCTCAACATCGGTGTCCTCAACATCGGTATCGATCAGTTCGCGCTCTTCGTCCAAGTCCTCGGCCTGTTCCTCGAGCGTGGACTGAATGCTGCGGCCGCTCAGGCGCTCGCGGATAAACTGGCGCGACTGCTCGTCGGGGGCAAACTGCTCCAGATCGGGCAGGTCGCGGGTGGAACGCAGGCCGAACTTTTCCAAGAAAGCGTTGGTCGTGCCGTAGATGATGGCCTGACCGCGCTCGGGGTCGCGGCCGAGCTCGCGCACCAGGCCCTTGTCCACGAGCGACGCGATGACGCCGTCGGAGTTGACGCCGCGGATGCCCTTGACCACCTCGCGCGTGACGGGCTGGTGGTAGGCGATGACGGCCAGGGTCTCGAGCGCCGCCTGTGACAGCTTTTGCGTGTCCCAGCTCAGCACGTAGGCCTCGACCACGTCGTGGTAGGCGGGGTGCGTAAACAGGCGCCAGCCACCGGCGACCTCGCGCAGCTGAAAGCCGCGGTTGGCCTCTTCGTACTCAACCTTGAGCTCGGCCAAAAGCGACGCGCACTCGCCCGGGGCGATATCCAGCGCAGCTGCCAGCGCGGGTGCGCTCACGGGGTCGCTCGACACCAGCAGCAGCGCCTCGAGGGCGCCTTTGAGGCTGTTTGCCTCCAGCGTGGAAAGGGTTGACATGGTTGCCGCTCCTATTCGGTGAGCTCGGGGCCCTCGCCGGGCACATAGGCCTCGGCGCCCTCGACGCGGTTGATTTGAATGGTTCCAAAGATCTCGTCCTGGCTCAGCGTGAGCGAGCCGCGTTTGGCAAGCTCCAACATGGCCAGGAAGGTGACGACGAGCTGCTCGGTGGTGGCGTCGCCGTCCAGCAGCTCGCGGAAGGTACAGGTTTGGTGCGCCATGGTAAAGCGGTCGACTGAGGCCACGGTCAGGTCGAGCGGTACGCGATGCGGCGCCACGTGCTCGGCCTCCAGTAAGAAGGTCTGGCGCTTGCCGTCCAAGTCGGCGCAGATGACGGCGAGGCCGCGCAGGGTAATGCCGGCCAGGTAGTCGGGCATAAGGCCCAGAAACTCGGGGTCGGGGCCGGCCACGCGCGGATGCATGCGGCTCTCGGCCTGCATGCGCGCGCCAAGGGCTGCCGCCGCGCCCTTAAACTGCTTGTAGGCGATCAGTCGCTGGATCAGGACCTCGCGCAGGGCGTCGCCGTCGAGCGCGCTGAGTTCCTCAAGCTCATCGTCGTCCTCGTCATCGTCGTCTGTCTTGCGCGGGGCTTCCTGGGGCACCAGCGAGGCAGCCTTGATGTCCAGAAGGGTTGCCGCCACCAGCAAAAAGTCGCTCGCCACGTCCAGGTCCAGAGCCTCGATGTGCTCGACCTCGGCCAGGTATTGCTCGGCCACCTCGCTGATCGAGATAGCTCCGATATCAACTTTTTGGCGAGTTACCAGCTGCAGCAGCAGGTCGAACGGTCCGCTGTAGACCTGCGTCGACACGCGATACGACATCTTCGACCTCCTTTGACGGCGCCTTCGCGGCGCGGTTTGGGTGCATGTTGCGACCGTTTTGCACGGTCGACCTGTAAGTTTACCCTAGATGCCGGCGATTGCGAAGTTGAGCAGCCACTCGGCCAGCGGATACACGGTAACGTCGAAATACCGTCCGATCACGTCGATGCCGGTCCACATGGGCAGCAGATACAGCACTAGGATGAGGATGGGCATGGCGTATTGCTGCAGGCGGTAGTAGTTGGTGAGCGCCTTGCCCTTGAGGAACGGCACGATAATCGACGAGCCGTCGAGCGGCGGGATCGGGATGAGGTTAAAGAACGCGAGCGACAGGTTGACCACAATAAAGGTGGCACCGAAGTTCATGATTTGTGATGCCACAGCAAAGGACATGCTGGTGTAGAGGTTGCCGTATGTCGCGTGCATGAGAGCGGCCGCAAGGCATGCCAGCGCAATGTTCGATGCGGGGCCGGCCACGCTCACCAGGACCTCGTCGCGCTTGGGGTGCTTGAGGTTGTTGAGGTAGACGGGCACGGGCTTGGCGAAGGCGAACACCGGTCCGCCGGCGGCGAGCATCAGCAGTGGCAAGAGAATGGTGCCAAACGGGTCGATGTGGTTGAGTGGGTTGAGCGAGACGCGGCCGCGCGAACGAGCCGTCTTATCGCCGAGTGCCCAGGCCGCGGCGGCGTGCGCGCTCTCGTGGATCACGATGCCCACGATGACGGCGGCGGCGCTGGCGAGCAGGTTCATGAGGTAGATGCTGGACATGTCACTCCCCTAGCGGACGCGGCGCGAGGCGCGCGTAAGCAGGTAGTCGGCCACAAACAGGATGACGGCCACGATGGCGTAATCCAAGCGGAAGACACCGCCAAAGGGCGAGGTGATAACGCCGTAGCCGGCGATGGCGCTCGGCAGGGCGCGCGAAAGCTCAACGACAAAGCCCACGATCTGCAGCTTGGCGGTGAGGCCGCTGAAGCACAGCAGCACGGTCATCGCGCTCATAAAGATGCCGCAGATGCGACAAGCGATGGCTATGATGCTCATCGCCACGGCGGTGGCTTTACGAGAGTTCACGCGCGGTCTCCTCTTCGATCTGGGTGGAAAGCTCCA
>CABSNS010000249.1:0-2681 GCA_902479105.1 uncultured Collinsella sp.
GAGACAGCTACGTGAGCGTTTCGGGTGAGGTCTATAAGGTGGACCGTCCCGTTAACGAAGTATCGCTGCCCGACGATCCCGACATGCAGCTGATTCTTGACGAGTCCGATTCCAACATCGGTGAGATTGCAGTCAGGGGTACCGATGGGACGATGCGCTCCCGGGCGCGAGTCATCGGCTCTCCCGAAGGCCCCATGCGCGAGCAGTCCGATCACGAGACATGGAATTCGGCCCGCTCCCTTCCTTACGGCGAGTTCATGGCGTCGATGTTCCTGCGCTACGTGATATTTGCCAACTCCGAAAGCGCTATTGCGAACACGGCGGGCGTCGACGGTCTCGATGCGGACATGCAAAATGTTGTCGACAAGATCAAGCTTGTAAAGTTGCCCGAGCCGGTCGAGGTGTTTTTGGGCTTTAACACGGCACCGCTCCCCGATGCTATCGAGACGCTGCTTTACCGCGTTGACCATGCCGAGAATCCGAGTGGTATCGAGCGTTATGCCGCCGCCCTTATGAGCGAGGTCGACTTGCCCCGTCTGCGCACCATTGCCGCCAAGTCAGAAATGAGCCTAGCGCGCATCGACCGGTCAAAGTTGTTCTATCTCAATTTTGATCGTAGCCTGCTGGACCAGGACGAGATTGACATGCTGCTTGCCATCGAGTGCCGTCTCAACCGCCTCTCCGGCATCCTTGAGCGCATCGGGGCCGGATTGGCTCCTGCGGCATCCTCGCCGAGCCTTGAGGGCTGCGCGCTCTTTGATGCGTGGCATATCGCCAAGACGACCAACGATGTTCCCCGACTGCTCGATACGGCCTCGAGCGATAACCCGTGGGGCAAACCGGGTACGGTGGCTTGCCAGCCGGGCGGTGAGTGGGATGTGCGTACCCGCTTCGCGCGTATTGTCGAGGCGCTCAACGTGGTCACGCGGCTCGACTATACCTATCGAGTAAACGTTGCCGAGGGGATTATGCTCGTTCGGTTTGGGCAGTCTGTCGTTGATGCCATGCCGCAACGTGAATACGACGCTCAAGATGACGCCTGGCGCGAGCTGGACGAGGACACGCGCGCGATCTGGGCCGCGGAGCACGATGCACGTGTGGCACTCACGCTTGCGGCAGCGTGTTTTGCCGCGGGCACCTGCATCACGCGCTGCTATGTGCAGATTGCTGCTCCCGACAGTGAGCAGGGCGAGCGCGTTGTCGCAACGTATTTCTTTGGGCGCGCGGCCTATCTGGCCGATTGCGTGCCTGTCGCCAAGGATCTTGAGAGCATGGACATGGACGATATGCCGTGCAAGCGTGTGCTTGAGGCGTATGAGTCAACCGCTCCGGAGACGATTGAGCCTGCGGAGGTTCATGCTCGTCCGCGTGATGACCATCGCACACTGCCGCCGGCGCTGCGCGATCTGCTGCTTGCCGATACGGCTGACGAGTTGGAGGTCATGGAAGAGGACGACGACCCATACGTGGCCCGCGTTGTTGAATTGCGCGAGCAGGCAAAAGTCGACCGTACAGATGCCTTTGAAGGCTTTTCCCGTCTTGTCGAGGAGTTGGAGGCTAAGTGCGCCGTCGCCGAGCTTTTGGCGACAGGTCCGGTTCAAACGCAGTTTTGCGATAACCAGCTGGTACGCATGGTGCTACCGGTGTTGGAAGAAGACCGCTCTGTGCGAATCCTTCGTGCGCCCGATGCGCTGTACTTTGCCCAGCACGAGATCTGCAGCTTTTACGCCGAGCAAGAGGACTTTGAACGAGCGCTGCCCGAGGTGCGCCATCTTTACGATCTGGCGCGCTCGTCCATGCAATCGCACTTTGCGCTCATCAACGTGCTTGCGCGTCTGGAGCGCTTTGACGAGATTATCGAGGTGGCGCGCCACGGCCTACGTATTGCCAGCGATCGTTCTGCAATCGGCTACCTGTTCTATCGCTTGGCGTTTGCCTATTGGAATTGTGATCAGCTCGACCTGGCGCTGGCTTGTTACCGTCTGGTGCCGCGCGGTGAGGAATCGGGCAGCAGCGCGCTGGAAGAAATGCAGGGCCTTATGAACGAGATGGGCGTCAGCGAACCTCCGACGTTCGAGGAAGCGGTGGAGATTATCCGCAAGGCTGGACTCGAGCTGCCGCCAGTGTCCGCCGTGACGAATCAGCTGGCAGATGCCGCTGTGCAACTGGTCGACAACGGTTTCTTTTTCCTGGCACGCGGTTGCATCTTCCAAATGTGGCGCACCATGGGCAACGACGAGCTCGGCTCCCTCAACCGCTCGCTGGGGTAGGCGAAGCCTCCAAGGAGGAAAGGATGCTAGGCAATTAGAAAATTTCCTCTTGCCCATCCTTGGCTGTTTGGTTACTATAGAACGGCTGTTACGGAGAGCTGACCGAGAGGCCGAAGGTGCTCGCCTGCTAAGCGAGTATGCCCCAAAAGGGCATCTGGGGTTCGAATCCCCAGCTCTCCGCCAGTTTAACTTTAAAGAAGGGTCCCATCGGGGGCCCTTTTTTATTATCGAGAAAGGGCGCTGGGGATTCGAACCCGAGAGGGCACGGGCGTTAAGCAAACGCGAAAGCGTTTGTAGCCCGTGGGCGAAAAGCCGCCAGGCTTTGAAGCCGGAGGGCATGCGTAGCATGCCCGGACATCCCCAGCTCTCCGCCAGTTTAACTTTAAAGAAGGGTCCCATCGGGGGCCCTTT
>CABSNS010000250.1:0-2648 GCA_902479105.1 uncultured Collinsella sp.
TCGCGAGAGGGGGGACCCTTGCTTGGCGGTTTACTTCCCCTGCACCATGGTGAGGGAGATCTTCTTGCGGTCGCGATCGACCTTTTCAACCCACACCTTGACCGTGTCACCGACGCGCACCACGTCGCTGGGGTGCTTGACGAAGCGGTTGGCCAGCTTGGAGATGTGCACGAGGCCGTCCTGGTGCACGCCCACGTCGACGAAGGCGCCAAAGTCGACGACGTTGCGCACCGTGCCCTTGAGTTCCATGCCGGGCTCCAGGTCGTCGATCGAAAGCGCCGAGCGGCTAAAGACTACCTCGGGCGCGTCGTCGCGCGGGTCGCGGCCGGGCTTCTTGAGCTCGTTGACAATGTCGATGAGCGTGAGGGTGCCGCAGTCCAGGTCGCTTGCCAGCGTCGAGATGCTGCCCAGACGGCGCTCGATGTCGGGTACGCCGCCGCGGCTAAGCTCGCTTGCCGCCACGCCTGCGCGCTCCAGGACGGACGTGGCCACCTCGTAGCTCTCGGGGTGGACGCTTGTCGCGTCGAGCGGGTTCTTGCCGCCGCTGATGCGCAAAAAGCCTGCAGCGTTGAGATATGCCTTGGGTCCCAGCTTGGGGACCTTCTTAAGCTGGCGGCGATCGGTAAAGGCGCCGTTTTCCTCGCGGTAGGCCACGATGTTTTTGGCCACGCTCGGCGTGATGCCCGATACGTATCCCAGTAGGCTCGCGCTCGCGGTATTCACGTCGACGCCTACGTGGTTGACGACGTCCTCCACCACGTGGCCCAGAGTGCGCGAGAGCTCGGCCTGGTCAAGGTCGTGCTGGTACTGGCCCACGCCGATAGACTGGGGCGGAATCTTGACGAGCTCTGCCAGCGGGTCTTGCAGGCGACGGCCCAGGCTCATGGCGCCACGCACGGTGACGTCCAGGTCGGGATATTCCTGGCTGGCGAGCTCGGAGGCGGAGTACACCGACGCGCCGGCTTCGTTAACGATGGTGTAGCGAAGGCTGGGCGCCTGCTCGGCAATAAACTCCGAGACGACTTCCTCGGTCTCGCGGCTGGCGGTGCCGTTGCCGATGACGATGGTGTTGACGCCGTTCTTCTTGACGAGGCGGGCGAGCTCACGCTTGGTGCCGGCGACGTCGTGGCGCGGCTTGGTGGGGTAGACCACGCCGTGGTCGAGTAACTTGCCGGTCTCGTCCATGACGGCGACCTTGCAGCCGGTACGGTAGCCCGGATCGAGCGCGAGCACGCGGGCGCCGCGCACGGGGCGTGCCGAGAGCAGGCCCTCGAGATTCTTGGCAAAGACGTTGATGGCCTCGGTCTGGGCGCGAACGGTGAGTTTGGCGCGGGCCTCGCGCTCCAGCGAGGGGGCCATGAGGCGCTTGTAACCGTCGGCGATGGCGGCATCGAAGACGGGCGCGAAGACGCCCTGGCGGCGGGGCCAACGGCTGCTGAGGCGCGCTGTGGCGGCAGCGCCGTCGACGTTCACGCGCACGCGAAGCTTGCCCTCGCGCTCGCCGCGGTCGATAGCCAGCACGCGGTGGTTGGGTATACGGCGCAGCGGCTCATCATAGTTGTAGTAGGGCTCGTAGGGAGTCTTTTCGGCGGGGTCGGTGGCCTCGACGACGATGTCGGCGGTGTTTTGCGTAAAGGCGCGCAGGTCGGCGACGTTCTCGGGGTCTTCGGCCACCGTCTCGGCCACGATGTCCGCCGCGCCGGCGAGCGCCTTCTCGGGCGTGTCGAAGCCGGCTTCCTCGTTGACGTAGGCCGCGGCGGTGTCGAGCGCGCTGCCCTTGGCCGAGGCCTGCATGATGATCATGTTGGCAAGCGGCTCCAGGCCTGCCTCGCGGGCCTTCTGTGCGCGGGTCATGCGCTTTTTGCGGTAGGGCTTGTAGAGGTCCTCGACACGCTGGAGCTGCGTGGCCTCGCGAATTTGCTGTTCGAGCTCGGGCGTAAGTTTGCCCTGGGCGTCGATGAGCAGAATGACGTCCTCTTTGCGCTGTTCAAGATTGCGCAGGTAGGACAGGCGCTCGTCGAGTGCGCGCAGGGCGACGTCGTCCATGCCACCCGTGGCTTCCTTGCGGTAGCGCGAGATAAAGGGGATGGTGCTGCCCTCGTCGATGAGCTTGACGGCTGCCTCGACGTTGGCGGCCTTAAGGTTGAGCTCGCGGGCGAGCTGGGCGATAAGATCCATGGGATTCCTTGCGTTTAAGGTGCGTTTGCAGCACAGGGCTACCAAGGATACCACCCGTCCCAAAAGACTGTTTTGGGGCCGCGCCACGAAAACGGCCTATCTAATACGTTTAACCCGTATGGGTCGACCATCCCCCGGTTTTCCGAAAATACGCAACCAGTCTACCTGCGGTTTTTATTTCTCGAAATTCGGCATGGCTAAGGATGATCAGTTAAACGTAGTAGATAGGCCCATTTCGTGGCGAACGAATCAGACTAAGGTGCAAAATAGCCCCCGCTCCAGAAAAATCGTCGGCAAGGTAGCAAAAAGCCCCACGGGCAGGAGGCTGCTCGCAGGGCAAAGAAGAGGGGCTTATTTGTGACGGACCGAGGGGCTCGGCATGGGGTTTCTGCCGCGGCCGCTCTTAAGGCATTACGGCTCGACGAGCTGGCCGGTCTCGGCGGCCTCCTTGATGGCGTTGAGAAGCGTGA
>CABSNS010000251.1:0-2629 GCA_902479105.1 uncultured Collinsella sp.
TTCCAGATCTGCTCGGTGTTGTCGTAGTGCATGGGGTAACCCATACGCGTGGACAGGTCCGCGAAGATCTCCCAGTCGTGACGGCACTCGCCCTTGGGCGGAACGGCTGCGTCAAAGTGCTGGAAGCTACGGTCGGATGCGGTAAAGACACCCTCGTGCTCGCCCCAAGAGGTGGCAGGCAGGATGACGTCGGCGAGCATGGTCGTCTGCGTCATAAAGATGTCCTGGCAAATGAACAGATCCAGCTCGGAGAGCGTCTTGCGCATACCGGCCGAATCGGGCTCGGTCTGCACCGGGTCCTCGCCGTAGTTGTAGAAGCAGTGCACCTTGCCCTCGTCGACCAGGTGGCCCAGGTCGGTGAGCTTGTAGCCCTCCTCGAGCGGGAGCTTTTCCTCGGGCACGCCCCAAGCCTTGGCAAACTTGGCACGCACTGCCGGGTCGGTGACCTTCTGGTAGCCAGGGTACAGGTTGGGCAGCATGCCCATATCACAGGAGCCCTGGACGTTATTCTGACCGCGCACGGGCGCGAGGCCGGAATTGGGTTTGCCGATCTGGCCGGCAACGCAGGCGATGGAGGCGATGGTGTGCACCGTCTTCAGGTTCTGCTTCTGCTGGCATACGCCCATACCCCAGCCAATGATGGCAGAGGGCTTCGCCGTGGCGTACATCTCGGCAGCTTGGTGGATCAACGCGGGCTCGACACCCGTGATGTCCTGTACGGATTCGGGAGTGTAGTTCTTGATGGTCTCCCACCACTCGTCAAAGCCGTTCGTATGCTCGGCGACGAATTCCTTGTCGTAGAGGCCATCGTTGACCAAGCAGTTGGCAAAGGCGTTGAGGAACGCGACGTTGCAACCGTTCTTGATCGGAAGGTAGAGATCGGCGATACGCGCGGTTTCGATATGGCGCGGGTCGGCGACGATGATCTTGCAACCCTTTTCTTTGGCTCGCACGATACGCCTTGCGACGATGGGGTGCGAATCGGCAGGGTTATAGCCGAAGAGGAAAATGCAGCCCGCATCCTCCATACCGGGGATGGAGCATGACATGCAACCTGAACCAACCGTGTCCATCAGACCGAGGACAGTAGGGCCGTGTCAAGTACGGGCGCAGTTGTCCACGCTGTGGGTGCCGATGCACGCACGCGTAAACTTCTGCATGACGTAGTTCGCCTCATTGCCGCCGCCTCGCGAAGAGCCGGTGGTCATGACAGCGTTAGGACCATATTCGTCAATTATGGCCTGCATCTTAGATGCGGTGAAATCCAGTGCCTCGTCCCAGCTTACGCGCTCAAGATCCGCGCCCTTAGTGCGGCGGATCATCGGGTGCAGTACGCGAGGAGTCAAGATCTTGGTGTCGTTGATGAAGTCGTAGCCGCTCATGCCCTTAAGGCACAGCTCGCTCTGGTTGGTGATGCCGTTGAGCGGTTCGGTACCCACGACCTGGCCGTTTTGGACCAAGAGGTTAAACTGGCAACCGGCGCCGCAGTACGGGCAAATCACTTTATGCTTCTCCATGACACCCTCCTTCCTTTCTCTGCTACCGAATACTCGGTACTTATTTGACAATCATTGGGCTTGTCGCCCCAACGCTTACGCCTCGTTTTCGATGGTGGCGCGGGCACGCTCGGCAGTCAGTTCTGCCAGGCGCTCCTCGTCTACCAGGGTGAGACCCTTGGTCGGGCACGCCTCGGCACACGCCGGACCGCCGGGACGGTCCACGCACAGGTCGCACTTGAGCACGAAGCTCTTAGTCTGCGAACCCACGCGAACGTCGCCCATCAAGACGGGGACCTGCGTGGTCGCCACGCTCACGGCGCCAAAGGGGCATGCCATGACGCAGCTCTTGCAGCCGATGCAGTTGTCCTCGTTGACGCCGATGCGATGGTTCTTTGGATCAAAGAACAAGGCGCCCGTAGGACAGGCCTTGGCGCACGGAGCGTCCTCGCAGTGGTGGCATGCCACCGGTGCGGAGATCTCGTACGTACGCGTCACGCGCAGGCGCGGCGCGGCGATGTTGCCGGGAATATCGTGTGCCTCGATGCACGCCGCCATACAGGTTTGGCACCCAATGCAGCGTGAGGAATCAGCCACGACTCGTTTATTGCCCATGTTGTTCACTCCCTCCTGAATCCCATGCCGGAGAGACCCTGTCGACGTTGCCCCGGACCGCCCGTGGTCCGGCATCGACGTATCGAGTGCATGCGGCGAAACAGGCACTTCGATAGAATTCCTCCAACGATATACAGGTTAAATATACGCAGTTGCAGGGGGCAAACTTGAGCATAGGCCCTGCAATACGAGTGTATTGCAGGGGTTTTGGCAGGTTGGAATTATTCTCTAAAAGCTATAAAGGTGAGTGTATTACATGCGTACACCTCTGAGATTTTTACACGCTCTCATTTTGGATGTACTACGCTTGTATTCGTGTTAATGGTTATTTACTTGAGTAAAATAAAGTAATGGTTATAAGATTCTATGATGTCGGCACATGCCGCATTTGACCGACTATATTGCACGTTAGCTAAGGGAGGGCAGTGATGTCATCGACTCAAAAACGAGCCATCCTGCAGGTGCGCATTCGCGAGGAAGACAAGCAGCATGCCGAGCATCTCTACGACGCCTGTCTC
>CABSNS010000252.1:0-2619 GCA_902479105.1 uncultured Collinsella sp.
CTCCATCGGCACTACGGGAGGACGATGCACCTCTTCGGCAGCACGCGATGCCGCCTCTGCCGCGGCGGCCTCAATCGCCCATGCCTTGCTTTCTGTTTCGTGCTCGTCAGCCATTACGGCAACCCCTCGTTAACAATTTGGAAACAATGCGCCCATTAGGGTAACGCGGAACGCGACGATTGCAACCCCTAGTTAGACGAGCGGTATGCCTACATCGGGGGGCATACAAATAACGGCCGGCCACGCTTTTGATTGCGCGGTCGGCCGTTTAACGTTTTCGCAGATAAAACCTGCCAAAACAAACCTGTCCCTTTTTGGAAGGTTATTCGTGCTGGCTGGTGCGGTGCTCGTACTCCTCGGGGGTGATGACGTCCTCGATGCGCAGGTTGACGCCCGCCACCTCAAGGCCGGTCATCGCGGCAAGGCGCTCGGTGACACGCGCCTTGACATCGTCGAAGATCGCGGGCGCATAGGCGCCGTACTCGATAATGACGGAGATGTTGACGACCACGCGATTGTCATCGGTGACCTCGACCGTCACGCCCTTGGTCAGATTCTCGGCACCAAACTGCTCCTGCACAAAGTGCATGAGGTTACCCTTCATGCCCAAAACGTGCGGAACCTCGCGGGTGGCCATGGCAACGATCTTCTCGATCACGCCGTTGGAATAGGTCAGCGAGTCCTCGGACTCATCCGCTTCCTCGTCATCCTCATCCGCATCGGACTCGGCCTCGACGAGCGCCTCATCCTCGAGCGTTACGTCCTCGGCCTCGGCGGTGACGGTCTCGTCTGCCTCGAGCTCGGTATCGGCCACATCGACCTTCGTATTAAAAGCCATGGTTCCTCCTTATGCCTGCCGCGAATGCGACAGTCGAATACATATTAGCGGCCGCTAAACAGACGGCCGAAGAAGTTGACGATCCCGTTCTCGCCGTCGCGAATTTGGCCGATCACAGCGCCGATCAGCACGAAGAATGCGATGACGAGCGTGTCCCACAGGCCGAGCGTGAGCACCAACACGGCGAGGATAAAGCCAGCGACGGCACCGAGCGTGGTGTTGGGATGACGCACAGCATAGCTCCAGATGGCAGCGCCCGTACCCTTGATGAGACCCATAGCCTCGTCAAAATCCACGGCTGCCGCGTCTTGTAACTCGGTTGCCTCTGCTTTGGAATCAAAAGGTTCGCTCGCCGGTGTGGCGCTCTGGTCAATCGTCAGACGCGGCGTACGAGCGGTCTTATCTTGATTGGTATCACTCACCGGAAACCTCCACGGTCTGGACGGTAGTCTTGGACGGCAAAAAACGGACGCGCGTGGTCGTACCCGGCGTGCCGAGCATGGTGTCGCAAGCTTCCTCGATGCGCTGCTGCATCGCGGCAGCCAGAGATGCCACGTCCTTATCGTCAAGCGCAATAGCCTCGACCTTAAATCGGACGTGCGAATCGTCGGGGCCTTGGACGCGGGCCTCGACATGCTCGACCATCACGCGGTCGTCGCGCTCGGCAGCAGCCCTGGCACACGAAGAAAGCGCCGCAAGGGTAACCTCGATATTGCGCTCCCCCGCCGGATGCACGCAGGACGGCTCGCGACGAGCAAACATCAGGCGAAAGAAGCTTACCAGCACGCCGATCGCCACAACTCCGCCGCATGCCGTCACGACAATGCGCGGCATGGGGTCGCGCATCAGCAGCATAAAGCGATACGTATACGGCCCCCAAAACTGGCAGACAAGCGTACCCAGCGCCACGATGGCGGCGGCAAGATACACAATCGCTAGGGCTCGTTTGAGTACGCGCACGTGGCGCTCCCTTCAAATCTCGGCTCTCGAAATGCAAAACGGTTCGCATCATTATAAAAGAGCCGGGTCCGGTGCTCTACGCACGCGGATCCGGCTCATCTATTCCACGAGGCTTGCATGCTCGCTTCATTATGCCCAGATATGCACGGCTTAACCCGTGCGGGCGCTACTCCTCCTCGAGGGCAGCGATGACCTCGTCGGTCATGTCCATGGTGCTGTAAACATCCTGGACGTCGTCGAGCTCCTCAAGACGGTCGATGAGGCGCTGGACCTTCTTGGCGTCGGCGCCGGAGACCTCGGTCGGGGTGGTCGGGACCATGGTGGTCTCGGAGCCCTTGACCTGGACGCCCTGCTCCTCGAGCGCCTTGGAGACAGCCATGACCTCGTTGGCAGTAGTCCAGACGATCCACTCCTCGCCGGCGTCCTCGTAGTCCTCGCCACCGGCCTCGGCGATGGCCATCATGAACTCATCCTCGTCACCGGCAGCACCGTTGGCGATCATGGTCTCCTTCTTGGCGTTCTCGTCCAGGATCTCCTTGGCGACGACGATCTGGCCCTTACGCTCAAACTGGAAGGCGACGGAGCCGGAGGTGCCCAGGTTGCCACCAGCGTGGGAGAAGGCGGAACGGACATCAGCGGCGGTACGGTTGCGGTTGTCGGTCAGGCAGTCGACGTAGACGGCGACACCGGCGGGACCGTAGCCCTCGTACACGATGTTCTCGTAGACGGCGGCATCGGCACCCGAACCAAAAGCCTTGTCGATAGCGGACTTGATCTTGTCCTTAGCTGTCTCTTATACACATCTCCGAGCCCACGAGACT
>CABSNS010000253.1:0-2610 GCA_902479105.1 uncultured Collinsella sp.
TCTCGTGGGCTCGGAGATGTGTATAAGAGACAGATCAAGGGCATCCTGCAGATTCGTCCGGACAGCTCCGGTATCATCCATGCCCATGGCTACATGAAGTCCAACGACGACGCCTTCGTGCCCGCCTACCTCATCCGCTCCGCGCGCCTGCGCACGGGCGACGTCATCGAGGGCTCGCTGCGTCCTTCGCGCGGCGGCGACAAGCGCGCCGGCCTCGCCAAAATCACGACCGTCAACGGTCTGGACCCCGAGCAGATTCGCAACCGTCCCAAGTTCGGCGACCTCACCCCGGTCTATCCCAACGAGCCGCTGCGCATGGAGCACGGCAAGGACTCCATTACCGGTCGCGCCATCGACATCGTGTCGCCGATCGGCAAGGGTCAGCGTGGCCTGATCGTGTCCCCGCCCAAGGCCGGCAAGACCACGATCCTCAAGAAGATCTGCCAGTCTATCTCGATTAACAACCCCGAGGTGCACCTCATCTGCCTGCTCGTCGACGAGCGCCCCGAAGAGGTCACCGATATGCAGCGTTCCATCAAGGGCGAGGTTGTGGCGTCGACCTTCGATATGCCCGCCGACAACCACACTCGCGTGGCAGAGCTCGTCATCGAGCGCGCCAAGCGCATCGTGGAGCTGGGCGGCGATGTCGTGGTGGTGCTCGACTCCATCACGCGTCTTGCCCGCGCCTACAACTTGGCGGCGCCCGCCTCGGGCCGCATCCTTTCGGGCGGCGTCGATTCGGCGGCCCTGTATCCGCCCAAGCGCTTCCTGGGCGCAGCCCGTAATATTGAGAACGGTGGCTCGCTCACCATCCTGGCCTCTGCCCTCATCGACACCGGTTCCAAGATGGACGAGGTCATCTTTGAGGAGTTCAAGGGCACCGGCAACATGGAGCTTAAGCTCGACCGCGACCTGGCCGATCGCCGCATCTTCCCGGCTATCGACCCCGTTGCCTCCGGTACGCGTAACGAGGACCTGTTGGTTGACGAGCAGATGCGCCCGTTTGTCTTTGGCCTGCGTCGCATTCTTGCCGGCATGAACAACACCGAGCGCGCAGCCGCATCATTTATCAAGGGTCTTAAGGGTACCAACACCAACCAGGAGTTCCTGGTGCGTTCGGCCAAAAAGCACAGCGACTACGAGCAGACGTTCTAGGTTGTCATCCACACGCAGCGATAGTCATCAATGCAATAAAGGGTCGGGGCTTTGAGCCTCGGCCCTTTTCCATATCGCCGCTCCGCGCTAATTTTTGACCATAAGACCGACGAGCAGCAGGTTTCCCGTTTCAATCCGACATCGTCGCTTGCAATCGACAGGGCGGTTTCGCATAATAGTTTTCAAGCTTCGCGACGGAAAACGCAGATGAAACGAACCATATACCGTTGCTTTGGGGCATAGCCCCGCTTCATCTTCTCTCGCGCAGCCAACTGAATGATGCGATTTGGGTGCTGGAAGATGGGGAGAGCTCATGGCTTCTTCTGATGCAACACAACGAGCAGTCCTTGCCGGACTTTCGTGCGGGATCGGCCTTGCCGCTCCCGTGGTTATGTATGCCGCGACGCTGCCGTTTTCGTCGGTGAACGAGACGGTCGTGGCGGGTGCGGTTCCCTTCGCCGTGGGCGCGGTGGCGGGCGTGGGTATCTATGCCGCCTCGCTGGGTATCTCCGAGTACCGTGCGCAGCGTGAAGAGCGTCTGTTCCAGCCCGATGCCATGGGCGGTGCCGCCAATCTCAATCAGCATCAAAGCGAGTTCAAGACCGCCTCGATTCCAGCTCAGCAGCAGGATGCGACTCCTTACGCTGCGACTTCTGCTTCTCAGGCTCAGGCGGAGCAGTCTACCTCGGCATTCCTTTCCGGCCTGACTGGTGCGTTCCAGCGCCGTCATGCCGATGATGGTGTCCCTACCATCGCTCGAGCCGCAGATGCCATGGACGAGGACGAGGCTTGGTCCATGATCGACAGTATGCTCGACGACGATTCGCCGGTGAGCTGCGACCCTGCACACTCGCGCGACGTCTATCAAGTCGCCATCGACGAGCTCACCAACGGCGGGCAGACCGGCTCCTTCAATCGCGACGACATCGCCGCCGCGGCACGCGCCGTGTCTGGTTCCCAGGCCGCCCCTGCGGGCAGCACGGCGGCTTTCGTGGCACTCGTTGCCAACGCGGCAGCCAATAACGCCTACAACGCTACCTCGGCGGACGCGAACGCTTCTGCCGACAATTCGTACGTTGATGAAGCCATGGCCGCGGACGAGGAGGCCGTTGCCGCCCGCCGTGCCGCCGAAAGCTCGCTGTGGGGCGCTCCTGCCCAGCAGCAGGCGGCTGAGGCTGCGCCGTACAATGCAAACCTCGCCAGCATGCCTATCATCTCCGGTGCCGTGGACATCGATCTCGATGACCTCGATGAGCCTGCAGCCATCACCGCATCGATTGATGCCCAAGATCGCATCGACACCGGCGACCTTCCGGACGCCTCGCTCGAGGTTGATGTTCCCATGGCCGATTACTCGGGCCACGAGGGCATGTGGGCCGCCGCCACCGCGATTCTGGATGAGATTGACGAGCCTGCTCCTGTTGCAGCCCCCGCTCCCGTCGCTGCCCCTCAGCC
>CABSNS010000254.1:0-2599 GCA_902479105.1 uncultured Collinsella sp.
AGACAGGTCGGCAGCTACCACATCGTCTATAACGAGACGCTGCGCGACCGCGTGTGCGCCGTGTCCGACAAGACTCACTACAACGAGATGAACGTCCTCTCCATGCATGCGCTTATCGGTGCCTATCAGCCTCAGGGCTATGAGTGGGTGGACGAGCTCAACCAGGTGCTTGCCGGTAATATCGAGTGCTTCTGCGATTACGTTGACGAGCATTTTGCGGGCGTGTCCTATTCGCGTCCGCAAGGCACGTACATGGTGTTTCTGGACTGCACCGAATGGTGCCGCGAGCATGGCCGCGATATTCAGTGGCTGCTCGACGAGGGGGCGCGCGTGGGCGTGGGGTATCAGGACGGCCGCCCGTTCCACGGGTCCTGCCACATTCGCGTGAATCTGGCGCTGCCGCTTTCGCGCGTGAGGGAAGCGTGCGACCGCCTGGACCGCTACGTTTTTAGGGTATAGGGGGCGCACGATTCGGGTACTGTGGCTTGCGCCCATGTCGTCAATGTGCGTGGACGCATAGAGCGCAGAGGCTTGCGAGCGCGTTTTCCACGTCTGCTACTTTTCTTGAATTTGTTTGCCGCAAAGGTGCTCAATCGTAATCTCATACAGTTGGACGCCTCTGATACTTTGCTTGATTTCCTCTTCGACCTCTTCGGCAGAAGGATAGTACTTGAGGGCAAACTGTCGGACTTTGTCTTCGACAAACGCCGGATCATCGTTCACGAGGCGGCAGCGGCCAAAAACCACGGTGCTCTGAACATAGGGTGCCCAGTCGTCGTCTTTGTACCAATCGTTGCCATAGACGGTAAAGCAGACTTTGTCGCTGCGTTTGAGCGCATCGACCTTATGCCCTGCCTTGGCTCCATGAAAGTAAATTTTGTCGTGCTCGGGGTCAAAGTAGTAGTTAACGGGAATGGCGTAAGGATAGCCGTCGTCTCCGTTGACGGCAAAAACGCCGCGCTTGCAATTGACGAGCAGCTCTCGTGCCTCTTGATCGGTGATAGCACGCTTCTTTCTGCGAAGAGGTCTAAACATCGTGGACTTCCTTTCTTTCCGCGTGCTGCGTGCACGACGGTGGGTGGTGTGTCTATATCAAGATACTAGTTCAGGCTGCGAGGCCGACGGGAACGCCCCGTTTTCCGCAGATTGAAACGTGCTCTTGTTTGTCGTGGGAGGATTGTTCCTCACAACCCGTCGTTTAGAAGCGTTCTTGATGACTAGTTCCGTTTGCGGGGGAGGCGTGGGACAATACCGAGCGAACGTGATTGGTTGTCCGTGGAAAGGGTCGCGATGAAAAAGCTCAGGACGCTTGCCGACGTGTTGCGCCAGGCTGGCTTTGCGCGCATCACGGGCCTGTTTCTTATCTTCTATCTGCTGTGCTCGACGGCCGTTTGGCTGTCCGAGCCCACGACCCTCACGTTTGGCGATGGCCTGTGGTTTAGCTTTGAGACGGTCTCGACCATCGGCTTTGGTGACATTCCGGCCGAGACACCGGTTGCCCGCGCCATTACCGTCATTCTGAGCGTCATCAGCATCTTCTACATCGCCATGCTCACGGGCGTGGCGGTGAACTACTGCAATACGCTTATCAAGATGCGTCAAAAGGACACCATGGCACGCTTTATGGATGATCTGGAGCATTTGGAAGAGCTCGATCACGACGAGCTTGCCGATCTTTCGCGTCGCGTGCGCGAGTATCGTCGACGCCAGCGCTAAGACGAACGTCGTGCGCCACAACAGGGGGGCAAATATGAACATCACCGTGTATCTGGGCGCCAACGCTGGCAATGACCCGGTGTTTCTGCCTGCAGTGCGAGAGCTCGGCACGTGGATTGGCTCCAACGGCCACGCGCTGGTATACGGCGGCTCCAAGTCGGGCCTGATGGGTGCGCTCGCCGATAGCGTACTCGAGGCGGGTGGACACGTGACGGGTGTTGAGCCGAGCTTTTTTATCGAGGCAGAGTTTCAACATGACGGTATCGATGACCTCATCGTGACGAGCGATATGGCGGAGCGCAAGGCCAAGATGATTGAGCTCGGCGATGCGTTCATCGCCTTTCCCGGTGGGACGGGCACGCTCGAGGAGATTGCCGAGGTCATGTCCGCGGTGTCGTTGGGACACCTGAGTGCTCCGTGCATCCTGTATAACCTGGACGGTTACTACAACGACCTCAAGGCGCTGCTCGGGCACATGATTGATAAAGGACTTTCGAGCCCGAGGCGCCAGCACGGCATCTACTTTGCCGACGACTTGCGCGAGATTGCCTCGATTATCAACGGATAAGTCTTGAGCCTGCCCCACTATGGCTCCCAATGGTGCCGTTTGCAGCGCAGATGGTTAGCTTGTCTGGGCCACACTCGCTCTACAATAAAACGTATCTATGTCGACTTTGACCGCGGGAGGACCCGATGGATAACCTTGCCAAACCCACAAACCGCGCGCTCTTTTTAGTTAGCGTTGCCGTGACCGGTGCGTTCGCAGGTGCCGCGGTCTGGCTGTTCTTTTTTGCGATGGAGCACGGTATCGACTATCTATGGACCGAGATTCCGCCTGTCTCTTATACACATCTCCGAGCCCACGAGACTCCTGAGCATCTCG
>CABSNS010000255.1:0-2598 GCA_902479105.1 uncultured Collinsella sp.
GAGATGCTCAGGAGTCTCGTGGGCTCGGAGATGTGTATAAGAGACAGGCTTGGGATCGGCCATGCGGCCGGCAGCATTCAGACGAGGGATGAGCGAAAACGACAGGCCGTCGGCCGTAATGGTAGAAAGGTCGGCCTTGGCAAGTGCGGCCAGCGCGATATAACCGGGACGGGCCGTCACGCGCATCTGCTGGATGCCCTCGGCGACCAGCGCGCGATTCTCGGGCGTGAGCGGCATCATGTCGGACACGGTGCCCAGCGCCGCGACCTCTATCAGCGAACGCCAATACGACGGCTTGCCCAAACGCTCGCCCAGGACCTGCACCAGCTTGAGCGCCACACCGGCACCGGCAAGCTCGCGCGAGGGACCCTCGTCCTCGAGCTTTGGGTCGGTCAGGGGTACGCCCTGCGGCACCTGGTCGGAGGGCTCGTGATGGTCCGTGACCACTAAATCGATCCCCAGGCTCTCCAGATAGGAAACCTCTTCCTTGGCGGCAATACCGTTATCGACGGTCACGATCAGCTGGGGGCGAGCGAGCTCGTTAACGCGGTCGAGCGCCGCGCGCGAAAGACCGTAGCCCTCGTCAAAGCGATGCGGAATAAACGGTGTGACATTGGCACCAAACGTACGCAGCGCCTCGGTCAACAGGCAGGTCGACGTAATACCGTCAACGTCAAAATCGCCAAAGACCGCGATGCGCTCTTGGTTGCAAATAGCGCGCTCGACGCGGTCGGCAACGACCGACATGCCCGGGATAATGAGTGGGTCGGCCCAGTCGCGATCGAGTGAAGGCGTCAAAAACAGCTGACCTTCTTCGATGGATGCAATGCCGTGCGCAACCATAATGCGCGCCACCAGCCCGGGTATGCCCAGGCCAGCCGAAAGCTCCTTTTCGAGCTCGGGGTTTTGCTGAGCGACCGCCCAGCGATGCGTCGTCTTAAGCGATGACATAGGCGCCCACCCCCGATAGGGGCAGGTCGCCGCGATACCTCTCACGGTTCATAGCGATGAGTCCTCTGTGTATGCCCGCTTCGGCAGGCAGATCTGTTGAACGGATTTATTATACCGTGCAACGCGGGCGCAAATCGCCGCAGCACACCGCGGTTTCGGTAAACGATGCCGGTAATAGCCTCGAAATAATCGAGCGTTTCTACTGCACGAACGCATGCGAGCGTCTAGCATATCCATGCAAATGCATCTACGAGCAAAGGGAGTCACAAGAGCATATGAAGCAATGGGTTGGACTGGGCAAATTTCTCGCGGGGCACATGCAGGCCATCGTTCCGATTTGCGTGGCGCTCGGCGTGCTCTTTCCCCAGCAGATCGGCTTACTCAAGCCCATCGTTCCCACCTTGTTTGCCTTTATGACGTTTCAGGGTGCGCTCAGCAACACCTTCCACCAGGTGGCTGAGGTGTTCCGCCGTCCGCTGCACCTGATTTTGGCGCTGCTCGTCTCCGCGGTGCTCATTCCCATAGCAGCCTATGCCATGGGGTCGCTGTTCTTTGGTTCCAACCCCAACCTTGTCTGCGGCATCGTGCTCGAGTACAGCGTACCCGTGGCGGTCACTGCCTTTATGTGGATTAGCATGTTCGGCGGCAACGGCCCGCTCGCGCTCACCATCATTCTGACGTCCTCGGTTATCTCGCCTGTGACGATTCCTCTTACGCTCAAGCTCCTGCTGGGCGCCACCGTCTCGATCGACGTGCCGAGCATGATGCAAGACATGGCCTTTATGATCGCCATCCCCGCTGTGCTCGGTATCGTCATTAACGAACTCACGCGCGGCTGGGGTCACGAGAAACTCTCCCCCGCGCTTTCGCCCGCCTGCAAGTTCATGATGATGGGGGTCATCGCGTCCAACTCCACCGCCATGAGCGAGTACGTGCTGCACATGAACACGGTGCGCCTGGAAGTCGCCCTCTTTATTTTGGTCTTCGCCATCAGCGGCTTTGTCGTCGGTTTTCTGGTCGCCCGTGCGCTGCATCTGCCGTATAGCGAGACGACCACCATGTGCTTTACCTGCGGCATGCGTAACATCTCTTCGGGCGCCGTCATCGCCACACAGTATTTTCCCGGCGAGGTCGTATTCCCCGTCATGTGCGGTACGCTGTTTCAGCAGGTGCTGGCCTCGATTATCGGACATCTCTTTGAGCGCCTGACCGGCGAGGAGCGCGCCAAACAGCGCAAGCGCGTCGAGGCCGGCCGCGACGCGATGGCACGCTAGGCAGCACACTTTTCGCAGGCGCTCGCCTTGCTACGCGAGCGTTTCCAGATGCGCGCGTAGGCGCTCAGCATCGGTATCGAGCGTGGTCTCGGCATTGACCTGGGCCAGTCGATAGCCAACAAAGTAGGGCGATACCACCCAACGTGGCAGCGCCTTGGCAATGGTCCGGCCGTCCATGTGGTAGAAGAACAAGTTGTACGACTCCGCGCGACCGCCATGGTGCTCGTGCAGGATATAGCGCAGGGCCACCTGAATCGCATCGGCAAACAGGTCCGCTTCGGCTTGGTCGCGGGCGTCGTCGCTGGCGGCGATTCCCTGTGGAGCCGAGACGTTGACCTCAAAGAATCCCATGATCGGCTCGGTTGAGATATTG
>CABSNS010000256.1:0-2582 GCA_902479105.1 uncultured Collinsella sp.
CTCGTGCTCGACGACCTCGACAAAGCTCGAAGCCGGGCATCCATACACGTCCACACCGGCATCCAAATCCTGAATGGCACGCGTGTAAGCACCCGAGCGAATGGTGAGGTTGGTAGCGAGAACGCCCACGCGGCGTGTGCGAGTGCTGTTAATCGCCGCACGTGCGCCCGGCGCGATGACACCGATCACGGGCACGTCGAGCACCTGCTGAGCCAGACGCAAGGCCGCTGCAGTCGCCGTGTTGCAAGCGATGACCATAATCTTGACGTCGTGCTTCGACAGCCAGCGGCCCGCCTGCAACGCAAACGAGCGAACCTCGTCCTCGGTGCGGGTGCCATAAGGGCAGCGCTTAGTGTCACCGAAATAGTAGACGGACTCGTGCGGAAGTGCCGTTGCGATCGCGCGCGCGACCGTCAAGCCGCCCAGGCCCGAGTCGAACACGCCGATCGGACGCGTGTCCCCGGCCATATTATCGATATCGGACATTACCTCACCAGATTCTCTCTCGAAAAATGCGACCAATCGTGATGCGTCGCGCTACGAACGGGCTGCGACCAGCAGCTCGGCCGTTGCCACCCAACCGTCGACAATCTTGCCGCGCGTAATATAGGCATTGTCGCAGGCGTCCAAGAACTCCGGGGCACCGGCGCTCGTCAGACCGTTCTCGACCAGGCAGAACATGCCAACATGGTCGGCCATGTAGAAGTCGGACTCGGAGTCGCCGAGCGCAAGCGTCTCCTCGCGCTCGATCCCCAGGTGCTCGCAGAAGCGCGCAATGGCAACGCCTTTGTTAAGACCCGCCGGATTGATGTTGAAGGCGCGACCGTCCTCGACGCGATTAAGCTCGAGCGTCGTCGGCTTGGACAGGTGCGTCAGATGGCCGTTGCAAGCCCAGACCAGACCGCAGCCGGCCTCGTCCAGGATGGCCTGGACCTCATCGTCGGGCACATCGCCGCGCATGCCGACGGTGACCTCACGGTACTTGTAGCCGGTCGACATGTCGTTGTGGTACTCGATCTTGTGCGGCCAGCGGGCAAGGATCTTCTCGCACACGCCGGTCTGCTCGATCACCTGGTGCGGAGTAAGGCCGCAGGCGGGGTCGTAAGGCATGTCGCCGGTCAGATACTCCCAATCGTTGGCTTTGAGGTCGTACATGACCAGGCCGCCCATCTCGCCGATGTAGGAGTTGAGGCCGAGCACGCGCGCGTCCTCGTGGATCATGGTACGGTTGCGGCCCGAGGTGGGAACCACCTGGATACCAGCGCGAGCGAGCGCCACGACGGCCTCGACGAGTTTGGTCGAAGGGTTGCCGTCGTTGTCGCGCAGCACGCACGAGCCGGGCGCGAGCATCGTGGCATCCAGGTCGGTAAAGACGTACTTGACCTTGGCCAAGCGCTCGCGCATCTCGCCCGAAAGCTCGGCAACGGTCGGCAGGGTATTGTGGGACATGGTTACTCCGTTTACGTAGAAGGATTTGGACTTGGACGGCATGTTTTGATTGAGGGAACACGCTTATGGCGACAGCGCACTCAGGGCGCCGCCGCCATCATGGTTCATTAGTCAAACTGGGTAACATCGATCAGGCGATTGGCCAACGAAAGGTCGCTCTCGATGGGCACGAACTCGTCGCCCACGTGCATGAGCTCCTCGTCACCCTTTGCCAGCAGCAAGACAATGGTAGGAGCATCGGGGTTGACGTACTCCTCGCGCGCCGCCTTGAACGCCGCATGCACGGCAGCTTCGCGATCGAGGATGATCTTGTTCGGCGTATCGTCGGGAACATGTTCGGCAAGCTCGCGACAGACCTTCATCGGGTCCTCGTGAGCCGGGTCCTCATTGGCAAAGATCATCAGGTCGGAATACGGTGCGGCCTCGCGCGGAAGCTGCTCGCGGCGCTCCTGCGCCTTGCCGCCGGCAGCGCCAAACACCGCGATGACCGGGCTGGCGGGAAACGCGCGCTTGACCGACGAGAAAAGCGAACGGAACGAAAGCTGGTTGTGCGCATAGTCGACGACGCAGATCACGCGGCCGTCCTTCGACTCCACGACCTCCATACGGCCCGGCACACGCAGTTTGGAGAGGCCCTTCTTGATAGCCTCGATACCGATGCCGATCTCGCGCGCGGCGGCGATAGCGACCAGCGCGTTTTCCACGTTAAAGTCGCCCGCGATGCCCAGCAGGACCTTCTCCCCCGCCTCGGACTCGTCGGCACACAGGCCATGCAAGTTGAACTCGATGCTAAAGCCGACCATGCGTACGTCGCTCGCCCACAGGCTCGCCTCGGGATGCTCGACGCCAACTGTCACCAAGCGCTCGGCCGTCGACGCTGCCTCCAGCACACGGTCGACCTCTTCGGTGCCCAGATTCACCACGGCAGTCTTTGCCTGGTCAAAGATCCTGAGTTTGCTCTCAAAATAATCCTCAAACGTGGGGTGTTCGATCGGCGAGATGTGGTCGCGGCCGATGTTGAGGAAGCACGCCACGTCAAACGGCAGATTCTCGACGCGTTGGTACTTGAGCGCCTGGCTCGAGACCTCCATGACCTGTCTCTTATACACATCTCCGAGCCCACGAGACTCCTG
>CABSNS010000257.1:0-2578 GCA_902479105.1 uncultured Collinsella sp.
GGCAGCGTCAGATGTGTATAAGAGACAGGGCGAGACGCTCTGCATCATCGAGGCCATGAAGGTTCTCAACGAGGTAACGGCAGAGGCAGACGGCGAGGTGCTCGAGATCTGCGTGGCCGACGGCGACCTCGTGGAGTTTGGCAGCTGCCTCATGAGGATCGGATAGGTGATATCCATGGACAAAGAAGAGCTTAAGGAACTGTTGCCGCATCGCGAACCGATGCTTTTGCTCGACGAGGCCGAGCTGGTGGGCGACGAGGCCCACGGCAAGATCACGATTACGGGCGACGAGTACTTTTTGCAGGGGCATTTTCCGGGAAACCCGGTGGTCCCCGGCGTGATTCAGTGCGAGATGCTCGCCCAAAACTGTTGCGTGCTGCTGATGGGCGATGAGGAAGCGCGCGGCGCGACGCCGTTCTACACGAGTCTGGACAAGGTGCGCTTTAAGCGTCCGGTGCGCCCGGGCGACACGGTTGATCTGGTGTGCACCATCACGCGTGCGCGCGGGCCGTTCCGCTTTGCGACGGGTACTGCGAGCGTCAACGGTGAGGTTTGCTGCCGCGCCGACATGTCTTTTGCACTCATGCACGAAAGTTAAGGAAGGCTTCATGTTCGACAAAGTGCTCATCGCCAACCGCGGCGAAGTCGCGGTCCGTGTTATCCGCGCGTGCCGCGATATGGGCATCAAGACCGTCGCCGTTTATTCCACGGCCGATGCGGACGCGCTGCACGTGCAGCTTGCCGACGAGGCGTATTGCATCGGCGGTCCGCGTCTTGCCGAGAGTTACCTCAACGACGATGCCGTGCTCACCTGTGCCGTAAAGTCGGGCGCAAAGGCGATCCATCCCGGGTACGGTTTCTTTTCCGAGAAGGCGAGCTTTGTACGCGACTGCGACAAGTATGGCCTGGCTTTTGTCGGTCCTTCGGCCGAGGTGATCGACAGCATGGGCGACAAGGACGCCGCACGCCGAACGGCTGCCGCGGCGGGCGTGCCCATCGTGCCGGGCTGCGATTTGCTCAAAAGTCCCGAGGAGGCGACGGCCGAGGCCGAGCGCATTGGCTGTCCCGTGCTCATTAAGGCGCGCGCGGGCGGTGGCGGTCGCGGCATTCGCAAGGTCGAGCGCGTGGAAGATGCGGCAAAGGCCTTTATTGAAGCACGCGCCGAGGGCGAGGCCGTTTTTGGCGACGGCGAGTGCTACATGGAGAAGTTCGTCGCGCCGGCGCATCACGTTGAGGTGCAGATTATGGCCGATAAGCAGGGCCATGTGTTTTCGCTCGGCGAGCGCGAGTGCTCGGTGCAGCGGCGCAACCAAAAGCTAATCGAGGAGAGCCCCGCGCCGTGCCTCGACGGACACGACGACATTCGTGCTCGCATGCACAAGGCAGCGCGTGACCTGGCTCGTGCCGTCGGCTACGAAGGAGCCGGTACCATCGAGTTCCTGTATTCGGACGACGGCAATTTCTACTTTATGGAAATGAACACGCGCTTGCAGGTGGAGCATCCGGTTACGGAGTTTGTGACCGATACCGACTTGGTCAAGTGGCAGCTGCGCGTGGCAGCCGGCCAGCCTCTGCCCTTTGAGCAGGAGGACATGCCGGTCCGCAACCACGCCATGGAGTGCCGCATCAATGCCGAAACGCCGGACTTTCTGCCGTCATGCGGAACGGTCACCGCGTTGCGTGTGCCGGGTGGTCCACGCGTGCGCTGGGATTCCGCCATGTTTACCGGTGCGAAAGTTCCGCCGTACTACGACTCCATGCTTGGCAAGCTCATCGTGTGTGCGCCCACGCGTGACGGCGCCATTCGCAAGATGCGCTCGGCCCTGGGCGAGCTCGTGATTGAGGGCGTGAGCGAAAACAGCGAGCTTCAGCTCGACGTGCTGGCAAACGACGAGTTCTTGTCGGGCATGTATCACACCGATCTGATGGGGCATCTCTATGCTGATGAATAGAAAAGCGAAGACGGTCAACGTCCTCGAGGGACCGATGACCGAGTCGTGCGCCGAGTTTCCCGCGCGCCACGTGTTTATCAAGTGCCCGGAGTGCCGCCGCGTGATCGATGAGGCGCGCCTGCACGACAACCTCGAGGTCTGCCCTCGTTGCGGCAAACACTTTCGCGTGAGCGGTCGCGCGCGCATGCGCATGACGGTCGACGAGGGCACGTTTGGGGAATGGGATGCCAATCTGGCGTCGGAGGATTTCCTCTCGTTTCCCGGTTATGCTGACAAGCTCAAGAGCGTGAGCGAGCGTTCGGGCGAGCGCGATGCCGTTGTGTGCGGCAGGGGCAAAATCTGCGGTTGCGATACCGCGCTCTTCTTTATGGATGCCAACTTTATGATGGGCTCGATGGGCTCCGTGGTGGGCGAGAAGATTTGTCGCACATTTGAGCGTGCGACCGAGCTGGGATTGCCAGTTGTCGGCTTTACCGTATCGGGTGGCGCCCGCATGCAGGAGGGCGTGACCTCGCTCATGCAGATGGCCAAAATCTCTGCGGCGGTTAGGCGCCACAGCGAGGCGGGCGGCCTGTATATCACCTGTCTCTTATACACATCTCCGAGCCCACGAGACTCCTGAGCAT
>CABSNS010000258.1:0-2571 GCA_902479105.1 uncultured Collinsella sp.
TCTAATTCGTCGGCAGCGTCAGATGTGTATAAGAGACAGGTGTTGCGCCCCGACTACGCCGCCCTGGTGCTGGCGCAGGTCGGCTGGACCGCACTATGCGAGCGCGAGCTGACGGCCGACGATTACGAAAACGAAGCCCTTCCCACGCTGATCGATGCCTCGTGCGCCGGCGGCGGTCTGCTGCTGGAGGCCGTGAACATTCTGACCGACCGCGCCCCGGGCGCCGCACGCGAGCGCTGGGGCTTTGAGGGCTGGCAGCTGCACGACGCTGTCCTGTGGGAGCAGCTGCTTGCCGAGGCGCGCGAGCGCGAGGCGGCAGCGCGCGAGCGCCAGGCGCGCATCGTGGCCGTAGACATCGACCCCGCCGCCCGCAAGACTGCCGAGCGCATGGTCAAGTGCGCCGGCTACAAGCGTTTTGTCGACTTTTGTGCCGCCAAGCCCGCCACCGTGCTGGACCATGCGGGCGCCGTCGCCGGTGCCGCCCTGGTCGCGGACACGACCGAGACCCCGCTTTCGCTCATGCACGATGCCATGACGCTCATCGGCGAGCTGCGCCGCGTCCCCGAGCTCGCTTCGGCGCCGGTCGCCGCTCTCACCCGCGACGGCTTGCTGGCCCGCGCGCTCCACGCCGAGCCCGAGCGCTCGATCGCCGTCATGCCCAATAACGAGGAGGCGGCTCTTGAGGTTTGGCCCTCACTCGACCACGCCGCTGCAGCGTTTGAGGCTGCGACCAGCGCGGATGCCGAGGCCGAGGTTGCGGATGCCAACGAAGCCAACGACGAAGCCGCCGCTTCCTCCATGCCCGAACCTGCCGCCACGCTCGACTTGGGCGACGGCAAGCCGCTGCCCGTGCTCATCCCGGAGTCCGAGCAGTTCGCCAACCGCCTGCGCAAGAATGCCCGTCTGCGCCGCAAGTGGGCCAAGCGCGAGGGCGTGAGCTGCTATCGCGTCTACGATGCCGACCTGCCCGACTACTCCGCTGCCATCGACCTGTACGAGGGTTGCCCGCAGACGCCGGGCCGCTGGCTCGTCATCGCCGAATACGCCGCGCCCAAGACCATCGACCCCGCGCTGGCCCAGGCCCGCATGCTCGACATCTTGGCCATCGCGCCGCGCATCCTTGATGTTCCGGCCGAGCATGTGCACGCCAAGGCCCGCATGCGTTCGCGCGGCGGCTCGCAGTACGGCAAGCAGGGCGCCGGCAAGGGCGGATCGGGCGAGCGCGCCAACATCGCGCGCCGGCGTCTGCCGCTCATCGAAGAAGCCGGGCTCACCTTTGCCGTCAACTTTGACGACTACCTGGATGTGGGCATCTTCCTGGATCACCGCGTCACCCGCAACCTGGTGCGCGAACACGCCAAACAGGCACGCCGCTTCCTCAATCTGTTCGCCTATACCGGCACCGCCACCTGCTATGCGGCCGACGGCGGCGTCGAGGAAACCGTGACAGTCGACCTTTCCAACACCTACCTGGACTGGGCCGAGCGCAATATGCGCCAGAACGGCTTTGTTGGTCCGCAGCATCATTTTGTGCGCGACGACGTGCTCGCCTGGATTCGCGACCAGCGCCAGACGCGCAACCGCTGGGACTTGATCTTTGTCGACCCGCCCACGTTCTCGAACTCGTCCAAGATGGGCCGCCGCACCTGGGATGTCCAGCGCGACCATGTTGAGCTTTTGGCCGGCGTATCTCGCCTGCTTGCACAGGGCGGACATGCCATCTTTAGCTGCAACCTGCGCGGCTTCCGCCCCGAAACGCGCAAGCTCGCGCGCGCGGGCGTCGTGCTGGAGGACATTACGGCACAGACCATCCCCGAGGATTTCGCACGCAACCAGAAGGTGCATCATTGCTATATCGTGCGCCGACTGCCCATCGAGGACGCCATGGCCGAGGTCGGCTTTAGTGCCGAGGAGATTGCCGAGCGAACCGAGGAGCTGCGCAACCCCGAGGCGCGCAAGCCTCGTGCAGCAGCGCCCGCGCACGCGCAGGCCGGCGACCGAGGACCGCGCGGCGACGGCAAGCCCGCCTGCGCAGGCAAGCCCAAAAAGAAGAAGTTCTACGCCAGCAAGCCCAAGGGCAAATAACAAAGTTGCGGTGGAATAGTTCCTAAAAAGCCTGGTAAAGGCCCAAACAGGAACTATTTCACCGCAACTCATATCGGGATGGTGGTTGGCGATCTAGCCTTGGGTGACCAATCGGTAACCGATACCCACGTGCGTTTGTATATAGCGCGGATGCGCGGGGTCGGACTCGATCTTCTTGCGCAACGTGCCCATAAAGACACGCAGGCTCGCCAGGTCGCTCTTGGTCGACGTGCCCCAAATCTCGTGCAAAATAAACTGGTGCGTCAGTACCTTGTCGGCGTTATGCGCCAGCAGGCACAGGAGCTTATACTCGATCGGCGTCAGATGCAGTTCCTCGCCATCCATCGTGGCGATGCCGGCATCAAAATCGATATGCAGCTCACCGGTATCGAACGAGCCCTCGGAGACAACGCCGCCCGTTTGCGCATACGAAAGGCGCCTGAGCGTCGTGCGAACTGTCTCTTATACACATCTGACGCTGCCGAC
>CABSNS010000259.1:0-2540 GCA_902479105.1 uncultured Collinsella sp.
TGTATAAGAGACAGGAGTAGCATTTGCTGCAACGCAACAATCTTGTTCTAAGAAGGGCGCTCTGGGAAACCAGGGCGCCCTTTTGTTTTTTGCGCTGAGTGAGTGTCATGGTGAACGTTGCGTCGAAGTCCTATATACAGGACCGTTCATCCGTTTGGTTCGGTGATGATTGGCCGCACACGGCGCGTTTTGGGACCGTGGCTGATACTATGGATGCTCGCAAGCGATATGAATGAGGATGCTCATGGCATATGACGATAGGGAGACCGGGCTGACGGTTGAGGACCGCGGCTCAAAGTTGGGTCTTCCCCAAAACCAAGATGCAGAGGCCAATGTACTGGCCGCCATGCTGCTATCGCCCGAGGTGGTCGAAGAGGCCCAGGTCGAGCTGCAGCCCGATGACTTCTACCGGCCCATTCATAAGACCATCTATACCGCGATGGTCGATATGTACAACAGCCGCATTCCCATCGACTCCATCTCGCTGATCGATTACCTGCGAAGCATCAACAAGCTCGATGCCGTGGGTGGCGAAGCGTACATTTTGGAGTTGATGGGTCAGACCCTGTCGCTCGTGAACTGGCAGCACCATGCCGCCATCGTCCGTCGCGACTCGATGCTGCGCGAGCTGATCGGCGCCACCAACGAGATCAACGCGCTGGCATATAACGCCCCCACCGACACCAAAGAGGTTGTCGAGCTGGCCGAGAGCAAGCTGCTCAAGGTCACGGCACGCGAGGTCAAGTCGAGCTACAAGACGCTGACCGAGTTTATGGTCGAGGCCTATAACGAGGCCGAGGAAGTGTGCCAGGCCGGTGGCCAGGCTGCGGGCGTGCCCACGGGCTTCCCGTCGCTCGACCGCATGCTCATGGGTTTTCGCGAGGGACAGCTCATCATTATCGGCGCCCGCCCTGCTGTGGGTAAGACGTCGTTCGCCCTGAATCTGGCGCTCAACGCTGCCGCTGCCGGTTATACCGTCGGCTTCTTCTCGCTGGAGATGTCGGGCAAAGAAATTGCCCAGCGTCTGATTTGCGCCTACGCCATGATCTCGATCAGTGACTTCCGCATGGGCCGCATTAGCCCCGAGCAGTGGGCCAATATCAACGAGGCCACGCAGACCTTGTCCAAGCTCGATATTCTGATTGACGATACGCCCGGCACCACAGTGACCGAGATCCGTGCCAAGAGCCGCCGCATGCTCCATAACAAGGAGAAGGCAATCATCATCCTGGACTACCTGCAGCTGGTGAGTCCTCCGCCGGGACGCCGCTCCGAGAGCCGTACCGTCGAGGTTTCGGAGATGTCGCGTGGTCTGAAGATCATGGCCAAGGAGCTCAAGATCCCGCTCATCGCGCTGTCGCAGCTCTCGCGTCAGGTCGAATCCCGTACCGGCAAGCGCCCGCAGCTTTCCGACCTTCGTGAATCGGGCTCTATCGAGCAGGACGCCGATATCGTCATGTTCTTGGACCGCTCCGCCGACGAGGCCGAAGCCTCGCGCGACGATCGACCCGATGAGGGCGTTACACGTATCGTCGTGGCCAAGAACCGTTCGGGCCCGATCGGCGACGTCGACCTGATGTTCCTGCCGGCATCCACCAAGTTCTATGAGCTTGATGGGGCACATGCCGAGGAGTAGGACAGGCGCCCGTTGCACGGGTATACTGGGAATGTTTTGTGCTTCTGCGTGCCGGCGTGGCGCGTAGACAGGCCATGAATGTAAGGAGTAAACATGCCGTCAACCGTTTTGGTCGGTGCCCAGTGGGGCGATGAGGGCAAGGGTAAGATTTGCGACCTGGTCGCCGGCGACTTCGATGCCGTCGTGCGCTACTCGGGCGGCAACAACGCCGGTCACACCATCGTCGTCAACGGCAAGAAGTACGGCCTGCACCAGGTGCCCTCCGGCATCATGTATTCCGACCACGTGTCGGTGATCGGTAACGGCTGCGTCGTCAACCCCAAGGTTGTCCTTGAGGAGATCGATATGTTCGAGGCCGACGGCATCACCACCAAGAACCTCAAGATTAGCGGCAACGCGCATGTCATCATGCCGTACCACATCGATCTGGATGGCGCCTTTGAGCAGAAGCTCGGCAAGAAGAACATCGGTACCACCAAGCGTGGCATCGGTCCGTGCTATCAGGACAAGATGGCCCGCATTGGCCTGCGCATGCAGGACATGCTGGACGAGGCGCTGTTCCGCGACAAGCTGGAGACCGCTCTCGCCCGCGTGAACCCCGAGCTCGAGCTCATCTACAACCTGCCCACCTACACCGTGGACCAGATTTGCGACGAGTACCTGCCGATGGCCGAGCGCCTGCGTCCCTACATCACCGAGACGAGCCTGCTGCTCAACAATATGATCGATGAGGGCAAGGACTTGCTGTTTGAGGGCGCCCAGGCGACGCTGCTCGACATCGATCACGGCACCTATCCGTACGTGACGTCTTCCAATTGCACCGCCGGCGGCGCCATTACCGGTTCCGGCGTCGGCATGAAGAACGTCGACCGCGTGCTGGGCGTCATGAAGGCCTATATCACCC